>JAUQXD010001322.1 GCA_030834835.1 Thermoflexales bacterium
GCCTGCGCTGCTGTTTGGCCTGATCGGCGCACTGATCGCGCTGCGTGACAAACAGCGGCGCGGCCTGACGGGGGCGATGCTGATGGGTTGCGGACTGTTTGCCGCGTACTTGATCGCGCGCACGGACAATTACGGCGGCGAGGCGTGGGGCGCACGGTGGTTTGTACCGCTGGTGCCGCTGGTGTGGTACTACGTGCGTGATGCGTGGTGCGTGGCGCGTGAAAATCGCTGGCGGCCGGTGTGGTACGGCTTAGTCGTGTTGGCATTGATCGTGTCACTTC
The DNA here is from genome assembly GCA_030834835.1 of Thermoflexales bacterium. GTDB lineage: Bacteria > Chloroflexota > Anaerolineae > Fen-1058 > Fen-1058 > JAGOBP01. The sequence continues at coordinate 282 of JAUQXD010001322.1, forward strand.
TGTCTGTGTTGCCGGGCCTGCACGATGCATGGCGTGTCGTGCCGCCCATCGTGCGCTTGTAAAGTCAGCAATTCTCAATTTGAGTTCTACATACAAGGCTGTCAGCCGAGCGGGCTTCCACGCCTGCGAAACCGGCGGCGTGGGAGCCGCCTCTGCTGCCAAAATGAGAATTGCTGCTGTAAAGAGTGCTTGCTTGACAATCAGCAATCAGAAATCAACAATCCGCAATATGCTCTGGCTCGCTATGCCCTCGCTGTTGGTCATCACGGCGTTGTGGTTTGACTGGCTGCCGGTGCTGCGTGGCAATAGCGAATGGCAGTGGCCGCTGCGCGTCAACGTCGATCTGACGCGGGTCTTCATCCCATTGACGGCACTGACGCTGTATGCGGCGTCTGGCGCGTGGTGGCTGCGCAGGTTTGAGCGCGAAACGGCTTCGCGCTCAAACCTGCGTGTCTTTCTGCTATTTCTGACGCTGGCCGCGCCCCTGATTCAACTGGCGCTGGCGGCTGGCGTGTCACGCGTGCCACTGTTGGAATTCTTCGGGCCGACCGTGTCGGTGCATAACAGCGGTTATTTCACAACGGCGGTCGCGACGCCTGATCTGAATCAACTGTTAGCTAACTATCCATCGATCATGCCGACGCTGCCCATTCACGCGCAGTCACATCCGCCCGGACCGGTGATCGTTCACTGGCTCAACTGGCAATTCTTCCGCGCCGTAGACCCGCTGGCGGATTCGATCGCCATGCCGCTGCGCACATTGCAATGTCACAATCCCGGTCTGATGGCGCTGGACAATGCGCAGATCGCCAGCGCAACCGCTGGCATGCTGCTGCCGCTAATCGGCGGGCTGGCGGTGTGGCCGCTATATGCGTTTGGCAAACGTGTGGCCGGATCGAAAGCGGCGGTGATGACGGCGCTGCTGTTTCCCATCATGCCCCTGTTTGCGATGTGGCCCGCGCAGTGGGATCAGATTTACCCATTGCTGCTGCTGATCGGGCTGTATCTCGCGCACGTTGGGCTGGAGCACAACTCGCTATGGCGCATTTTTATCGCGGGTGTGCCGTTATCACTCGCGTCGTTTTTCAGCGTGGGTAACTTCGTATTGATGGCGATCGTCGGACTCTATGGCGCGGCGTGGCTCTGGTCACAACGCGAATCCCGCCGTCTGTCCGTCGCACATTCGGTCCATTTGTTCATCGTTTTTGCATTGGGCTGTGCATCGATCTGGATCGCGTATGCGCTGATCTATGGCGTTAATCCCATTGACGTGATCTCCATCGGTTCGCGGTTGGCCTGGGAATCGACCACTAGTCGTAGAGTGTATAGCCTGTGGCTGCTGTGGAATCCGATCGATTTCGCCACGTTTCTTGGTGTGCCGATCGTAGTCTTACTGCTGCTGAATGTCTCGCGGATTGTGAAACCTTCAGGTGTTCTCCGTCCCTTAACGATTGCGACCTTAGCGACATTCGTCATGCTCAATCTCTCCGGCATCGTTCGGGGCGAAGTTGGGCGATTGTGGATTTACTTCGGACCATTGCTGGCGCTAATTGTTGTTAAAGGGTCTAGAAACGCAGGGTGGGACGCACAGCCTGCCCAGGGTGATGTCATGACCACCACACGTCTTGCTCATCCTGTGCCGCGTGCCGTCCAACCTGCTCTCCTCATTGGCTTGGTTTCACTTCAATTGCTCACGATGAACACACGCTGGTTGGTCAATGATAGTTTCCTTGGCGAACCGCCGCCCCGTACTCCGAACTTTGTTGCACCCGAGCCCTCGATCAAATCGTACGCTTCATTCGATCATCAAATTGCGTTTCAGGGCTATGATGCGAAAGTGTCATCGGGTGTCGTGAATCTCACGCTCTATTGGCAGGCGTTGGCGCAGCCGCCGCATGCCTACACGGTCTTCGCGCACGTCTATGATGCAAACGGGCAGGCGGTCGGGCAACAGGATAATATGCCCGTGAATAATCAACTCCCGACCACGTGTTGGCGGCCCGGTGAATACGTGAGTGATCCGTACACGATCGCGCTGATGGATGGCGCGCGCGGCCCGTTCACGATTGAGGTGGGCTTGTACCGATTAGAGACCGGCGACCGTTTGCCGCTGACTGATGGAGCGGGGACGAGCGTTCGGCTGCAAGTGCCGTGATATAATCGCGCTGAAATGACCGCTGAAACTCGTTGGGTTGTGCCGCGCTCCATTGAAGTGCCCCTCGTGATCGCAATCGCGTTGATTGCGATCATTTTTCGCTTTGCGCAGTTCAATCAAGTGCCGCCCGGCCTGCATTACGATGAAGCCATCGACGCCAAACTCGCGCAGGAAATCCGATCGGGTGCAACGCCGATTTACTTTGAAGAAGGCTGGGGGCGCGAGCCGCTGTATCACTACCTAGTTGCGTTCACACTGAATTTCACGCCCGATCCGACGACGGCGCTGCGAATAACCTCGGGTGTACTGGGGCTGATTCAACTGCTGGCGGCTTATGCGCTGTTCCGATCGCTGTTCGGCGTCCCGACGGCGCTGATCGGCGCGGCGTGGATCGCGGTGTTGTTCTGGACGGTTTCAACGTCGCGGGCAGGGTTGCGCAACATCACGCTGACGACGCTGACGACGCTGACGGCGTGGGCATTCTGGCGGGTCTGGAGCGATGCAAGAAGCAGGATGCGAGATGCAGGAAGCAAGATGCAAGATGCCACGGGTGTATATCTCTTGCGTCCTGCATCGTGCATCCTGCCTGGGGTGTTGCTCGGTCTTACCGTCTACACGTATCAACCCAGCCGTGTGGTGCCGCTGATTTACCTTGTTTTCGTGGGTATTCTGAGCTTGCGACAGCGCTGGCTCATCAAACAGAACTGGCGGGCGTTGGCCGTGTTCTTCGGCGTGACGGTGATCGTGGCGCTGCCATTGATGGTGTTTCTCGCGACGCATCCGCAGGCCGAGACGAGCCGCGCCTTTCAAACGGAACCGATCCGCGCGCTGTTGAGCGGCAACTTTCAACCGGCCATCGATACTGCTGTAGCGACGCTGAAGATGTTCACATTCGACGGCGCGGGCGATCCGCAGATTTTGTACAACATCAGCGGCCGGCCCATCTTCATCGGATTGGGTTCGCTGCTGTTTTACCTCGGTCTGATCGTGTGCGTGTGGCGATGGAAAAAACCTGAGTACATGTTTATGCTGATCTGGCTGGGCATTACACTGCTGCCCAACCTGCTTACCGCGCCCGCGCCGTTTTTCTATCGCGCGATTGCGTCTCAGACGCCGGTGGCGTTGCTGCCCGCGATCGGCACTGTGGCGATCGGACAGTTAGTTCAGCGTGCGAATATAAGGAAGAGAATTGTGCTATCGGCAGGTGCGGTCACAATGAGCGCCATCCTTTCGCTGGGGCAAACCGCCGTGACCACGTGGCACGATTACTTCGACGTGTGGGGGCACGATGCCGATGTGCGGTTTCAGTATTCGGCGGCGTTGACGGATATCGCGCACACGATCGAGGCTGCGCCCGATCAAAACCCGGTGGCGATATCGAGTTACTTCATCGAAGACGCCGATCCCATCATCTTCGATCAGACGTTGAATCGCCGCGATGTATCGGTGCGGTGGTTCGACGCGCGGGAGGCGCTGATCGTGGCGGCGGATGCGACCGTGCAGCGGCTGGGCATTCCGTCGTTTACGCCACTCGACCCGATGCTAAGTGCTGCGTTCCTTGATAACTCAGAACCAAGTGTGGCGACGAAAGACTTCAAACTGTATGCTTTCGACGCGGCGCAGTTCAGACGGAAGATCGAGGCGTGGACGTGCGCGGCTTGCCCGGTGACATTTAACGGCGACATCACATTGATCGGGCTTCAACACTCGATCGTCAATCAGACGCTGATTATCCAATCGGCGTGGCGAGTAGAGCGCGATGGGCAGCCCGGTTCGACGGCGATCTTTATGCACCTGATCGGTGCGGATGGGCAACCGGCGGCGCAGGACGATCAGTTGCACGTGCCGCGCCATGCCTGGCAAACAGGCGATGAATTCGTGCAGGTACATCGCATTCCGTTGAGCGGTCTCTTAGCCGGCGCATATCCGCTGGAACTGGGCATCTACAATCGGGTGGACAAAGTCCGCTGGGGCGCGACGGATCGATCGGGTGCGGCGCTGGGCGATCACGTGTGCGCAGGTTCGATTGAGGTGTCGCCGTGATCGTCGTGCGCCGGATCGGGATCGTGCTGTTGTATACGCTGGTCGCGCTCATCGCGCTGAATGCGCTGATGGCAAACTTCACCACAGCGATGCCGGGCATGGTGAAGCTGGAGCCGACCGATACGATTCAGCCCTCGGAATTCGATATTTTCTATTGGAATTTGTGGTGGGTGAAGCACGCCGTCTTTGATTTGCACGTCAGCCCGTTGTACACCAACTATGTGATCTATCCGTTCACCTCGCCGCTGGCGGGACACACGCTGGCGTTGTGGTGGGGCTTAGTGACTACGCCACTGCAAGATGCGATCGGTTTGACGCCAACGTTCAATCTGGTTGTGCTCTTGACGTTTGTGCTGGCGGCGTCGAGCATGTATGCTTTTGCGCGGCGGCACGTGCGCTCGCAGAGCGTGGCCGTGCTGGCGGGGTTGATGTTTGCCTTCACACCGGCGATGGTGCATCGGGCGTCGCTGGGGCATCTGGATAAACTCTCGATCTTCTGGCTGCCGCTAGTGCTATTGTTGTGGGACAAGACGATCGAATCGCGGCGCTGGACGTGGGCGCTGGTGACAGGTGTGGCGATCTGGTTCGCGTGGCTCACCGATTTTCAACAGGCGATGTGGGCGCTGTTATTGCTTGGACCGTACATCATTTACACGGGTTTCGCCCGTTCGCAAAAACCTCGCACCGCTGTTGCATTGCGGCTGGTCGCGGTGATGTCAGCGGCATTCATCCTTCCGTCGTTGTTTGCGCCGCTGCCGCAGTTGTTGGCGGCGAATCAATTGAACTATCCGCCGGCGCGATTGGAAGACACGGCGTATTTTGCCTTTCCACTTCAGAATTTTCTGACCGGCAGTGACAACGGCGATTTTTCGATCGGGCAATTGCTGCCGATATTGACGGTGCTGTCAGTGCCATTCATACGGCGCGATAGCCGTCGCTGGCTGTGGTTGATTGTCGCGCTGGGCGGTTTGATATTCGCGTTGGGGCCGTATGTGGATGTCAATGGTGCGCGCATCGATCTGCCGTATACGCTGCTGCATCGCCTGCTGGGCAATCAGTATCGCACGCCGATGCGGTTTTTGACGCCGGCCGTGCTGGCGCTGACCGTGTTGATCGCGCTGACGCTGGATCACATGAATGATCGATTTAAGTTGGATAGCGTTCGACGGCGAGCCACAATCGTGACGCTGGGTTGTCTGTTCCTCTTCGACTATCGTCTAGCCGAGCCGTTCCCGATTACGATCATGCCGGACTATCAGGCTTATCACGACATCGCGGCTGCCCCCGGTGAGTTCGCGGTGTTGGAGGTACCGATCGGCGTGCGCAGCGGTTTTGCGATCGTGGGTCGCGGCGAAGTGCTGCAATACTACGCGCCGATCCATCAGCATCCAATTCCGTCCGGCTACCTGTCGCGCTTGCCGGGTGAGATCACCGATCGTTTCTACTTTGATCCGTTGTTGGGCGCACTGACGTTGTCACAGGCGTTGCCGCCGCAGGCGGAATTAGATGCGCGGCTGGGGCAACTGGTTCACGACTGGCACATCGGCTACGTGGTCTTGCACACCGAATTACTGGAAGCCGGTCGCGTGCGCTCGTTCCAGCGCTTGCTGGATCGGCAGCCCGCGTTAGAACGGGTCGGCGACGAAGGCCCGTTGATCGTCTACAAAGCGAGGTCGCCATGAAGTCGTCGCGACCTCGCTGGGAACGGCCGCTGGTTATCGGCCTGATGCTGCTGGCCTTTTTCTTTCGCATTTGGCAGTTAAACGATGTGCCGCCTGGTCTGCATCACGACGAAGTGATCATTGGGCAGGTGGCCAAAGATATTTTGCGCGGCAACTTCGCCATCTATTTCACGGCGGGTTACGGTCACGAGCCGCTGTATCACTATCTTGTGGCGGGTTTCTTTGCGGCCCTCGGCGCGAGTGCGTTTACGCTCCGCTTGACCTCGGCCTTCATCGCGGTGCTGGGATTGGCTGTCGCTTATCGTTTCACGCGCCGCCTGTTCTCACCAGGCGTGGCGGCCGGGATGTTGGCGTGGATGTCGATCGCGTTGTGGACGGTGTTCTTCGCGCGCGTCGGTCTGCGCGGCATCACGCTGCCGCTGCTTACCACACTCACCGCGTATTGCCTGTGGACAGCTCTTCACGTACCATCGCGAAGCACCCCTGTGGGGCGCACCATGCATTACGTTCTCGCCGGTGCACTGCTTGGTCTGACCCTCTATACCTATCAAGCCAGCCGCGTTTTCCCGGTTATTTTCGCTGTTTTCTTCATCTATCTTGTGGTGACACGGTCTTCACTCGTCATCACGAAACATCCCACTGGGACTCGTCACTCGTTATTCGTCCGCCGTGTTGGCGCTTTCTTCGCGACTGCGCTGCTCGTCGCCGCGCCTTTGATCATCTACCTCGCCGTTATCAACCCCACCGCCGAGGAACGCGTGGCCGATCTCAGCGGACCGCTCAACGAATTGCGCGCCGGTAAGCCGGGTGAAGTGATCAGTTCGACGCTGAATACGCTGGGGATGTTCACGCTCACGGGGGATGCCGTTCCAATCTACAACGTGAGCGAGCGCCCGGTCTTCCCGGAACCGATCGGCGCGGCGTTGTTTTACGTGGGTCTGCTGGTTTGCCTGTGGCGTTGGAAACAACCGGCCTATGCCTTCATGTTAATCTGGTTCTTCATCAGCCTGACCCCGGCGATGGTGACGCCGTTTTCGCCTAACTTCGTCCGTACGATGGCGGTGTGGCCCGTGCCGTTTGTGTTTGTAGGGGTGGGGATGCAGTGGGTTGGGCAAAGGGTAAATTGGTTACTTAGTAAGTTGGTAAATTGGTGGAATGGTCGATCGGTCAATCGGTCGATTGGTCAACTGGTCGATTGGTCAAAACGGCACCTTGTCACGCGAAGCGCGTCATCTGGTCATCTTGTCACCGGCTTTTTTATCTTAGCACTCGGCTTCAACGCCCTCCTCACCTACCGCGA
>JAUQXD010001323.1 GCA_030834835.1 Thermoflexales bacterium
GCGCAGATAGTCGAGCACCAGCACGTTGGGATACGTCGTCGAGGAAGTTTGCTCGAAGCAGCCGTTGGGCATCCGCAAGATGCTGTCGAGTCCTTCGATAACCTGGCTCAGCACGCCGGGATAAATCTTGACGACGAGCGACGATGTACCGGCGATGGCTTGTGGCGGGATCGAGATCGTGCGTGTGACGATCGAGTTGGCCGCCAGCCGATCAGATTGCGTGAACGTCATTGCTTTGCCGTTGGGTGTGATGTGCACCATCTTCTGGATCGCATCCGATAATGTGCTGCCCCACGCCGTCACTTTGAACGGCCCATCGCCAAACGCGCGCGCTTTGATGCGGAAGTACACCACACTGATGTCATTCGCGCCGATCGTCATTTCTTTCGTCGGCTCGTCGAGCAGCTCGAACCAATCGGCGGGCGTGACTTCCAGGCGCACGGTCTGCGTTTCGGTCAGATAGTTGAAGACGCCGACCGGCACCGCGATTTCGTCGCCCACCGTCAACGACGCGGGCAGATCGAGATCGATGAAGAAATCTTGAAAGACGCGCAGCTCATCGGTCGCACTGCCCAGGCGGCCATCGCGCGTCGAGGCCAGCGCCGTCATGCGCCACGTGGTGATGTTGTCAGCCGCCGAAAAATCAAGGTGCAAATGGCCGTCGGGATCGGTCACGCCGTCAGGCAGCCACAGCATCGTCTCCGGGAAGTACTGGCGCAAACGCGGCGGCTCGGCGGCGTTTGCATCAGTGGAATTGCTAACGCGTTCCAGCGCCGGTTCAGCCGGTTGGGCGGGTGCGGCCGCTTGAGTTGGCATAGCCGCGGGCGCAGGTGCAGGCGTCATCATCACCGGCATGGCGGGCGCGCAACCGACGGTCACGATCAGGATCAACATGAGCAGCGTACTCAACGATTGAGTCGCGCAGGACGCGGTGGTGAGATCGGCCAGCAACATGCCATACGCCAGGCCGACGAAGATCAAACTCAACGTTGCCAGCCCGCGCACTTCGTAATCCGGCTGAATACGAATTGGTTGTGACGACGCATAAGTCAGCAACCCGGCGACCAGCAGGTAGGCCAACATCAATACGACCGCCCACTGCGCTGGTCGATCACGGCTTTGCCACGCGACGACGATTAAGCCGATCAAACCCAGCCCGGCTAACACCGCCAACCCGATCGGTCCGCTGCGCGACGAGAACCACACGCCGCCCGCGACCACTGCGCCCAGCAGCGCCAGCATAAAACTGTGACCGGCCCGTTGGCGTCGATCCAGCGTGTTAAGTGTTAAGAGGATGATGGGCATCGACAGCAGGAAAGCGACCCAGTACAGGCCGTTTGTCAGATCGGAAAAGAAATCACTTTGCATCTGAGCAGCCCGCCGAACGCTGGCGTCATGTGAATTTCCGGTGAGACTAAAGTTCACCTGCTGCGGCGCAGCCTGAGCCAACGACGCTCGGGCGGCTTCCTCTTGCGCCGATCGCAGCGCTTGATCGTTAGCAGGTTGATCGTTGAGTAAGCGGGAGAAACTAAAGCCGTGCAGATCGTATTTCGGCTCCAGCAGTTGTCCTTCGAGCAGGAAGTAGAGTCTGGCAAAGCCGGGGTCTTGCTCGGCCAACGCAAAGACCGATTCATCGACGATGGCTAAGCCGATGGCGGACTGCGCGCCCGCGCCAGCAGGGTCATTCACGTTGATGTCCAGGCCCACGCGATCACCGGGGCGATAGACATCCCGATCGGGTTGCAGCGCAACATCGAGATCACTCGCCGCGTCGACGATGACGAGGCGCGTATCACGCACGATTGTGCCGGTGCTGAGCAAACGATACGCGTGCAGTTCGAGCGTGCCGTAGAGATCGGGCGTCAGATCGACGGCGACTTCGGCGTGACCGTTGCTCATCGGCACGGCACGCGTGCTGATCGTCTGACCCTCACGCACGAGGTCGAGATAGATCGTGCCGCTCGCCGACGAAAGCAGCGTCAACGTCAGCGTGTCGCCGACGCGATACACCGGTCGAGCGGGTCGCAACAAAATCGTCGAGGTAGACGGATCGCTCGTGAAGGTGAACGCCTGTGAAGCGGCGGCGCCGTTCGCGGCTTTGGCTTGCACAGCGAAATGTTGCTGTGCACCAGTGGGTGTGACGCGCACTTCCGCCAGGCCGTACTGATCGGTATGTGCCGTAAGCGTTTGATTCAGGTCAGGCCACGCGAGAGTCAGATCGGTTTCGATGGGCGAGCCATCGGGCGTGCTGGTCAACACGTACAAAATGTTCTCAACGCCCAATCGAAACTGGCCACTCTCCGGGATGGCCTGAATCACGATCGGGTTGGCCGACACCGGCAAAGACAGGTTCGTTGTCTCGGTATGTTGGGCTTGATCGATCACACTAGCCTGCAGGTAGTATCGCCCTAAACCCTGATCGAGATCGCTGCCGGTTAAATGCGCAGGTAGATCGAATTCAAAAGCGAAGTTGCCGCGCGCATCGGTCGTGCCCTGCAACTGAAAAGTGATCGTGCGCTCGACATCAAACGTCGATCCTTCAAGCGTCACCTGCGCGCCCGACACGGTTTTGCCGAAGAAATAGTTGGCGCTGAGCATGCCGCGCACATGATCGCCGGGCCGATAGAAGGCGCGCTCGGTGGCGAGTTTAACGTCGAACTTGGGCAGCGTGTAATGCTCGACGGTGACGGTCTTCTCCGACGAGGCGTTGCCCATGACGACCGTGATCTTGTACGGGCCGGTGTTGACCTGATTGGCGAGTTGAAAATCGGTGAAGGCCACGCCATAATCCGACGTGGTCAGCGGGACGCGGTAGACCCTGTTGCCCTTGCCGTCGGCGATGGTCACGTCCACTTTTTGCGCGGCGGCCGGTTTGAGATCGAAGGTGCTGAGCGCGAGGACGCGCAGATGAATTACTTGACCGGGTTGATACAGGGGTTTATCGGTGGTGAGCAGCAGCCGATAGTCGCGTTCGAGTTTGACGGGCTGCTCAAGACGATCGCTGCCCAGCGAGGACATGGTTTCGACGATTAACGTCTGATTGCCCTCAGCTTGATCGGGCACGCGGAAAGAACCATCGGCGGTGCCATGATCGTCGGTCGTGCCGATGTAGATCGGAATGGCCGCTCCGTTGGGCGGTTGCAGTGAGAGGTGAATCGCCGCATCCGGCAACGGCTTTGCATCGCGGCTGTCGCGCACGACGACGCGCAGCGCGGCCTGCGTGCCGGGCGTGAAGCGGTTCTGACCTAAAACGAGCGTTTCGTGTTGGCTGAGATGCTGTGGCAGATGTGCCTGATAATCGACGGCCAGCCATAAACTACCGGCCAGGGCGGCTGCAGCGAACAGCAGCCCGACGAAGAGCAGCTTGCGGAACATGACGTCCTCCTATTCAATTGTCAGCGGGTTACTGTGAGGACGTGCACAATTGCGCAGAAGTTCCGTCGTGGCAATATGGTGCGCGGCATAGATTCAGACAAGCGTTGAGCATGCGTTTTGCCTGTTTACAGGCTTGACGAATGGCGTTTCACTCAATGAATTCCGCGGGGCGAGTTGCGGCGTCTTTGCGGATGTTTGTTGTCTACAGGCTGATGTTCAGGAGGCTGACGCACGAAGGCCAAACGTCTGTTCTTTGTATGGCCCGTGATGTTGGTAGGCCTGATCGTGATCGGTTTGGCGGTGCTGTTCGGCGGCTCTCCGCAGAACACCCCGAGATCGCTTCAGCGCCACGCCCGGGGGGCGAGGCCGGCCTCAACACTCTGTGCGCCGGCTATCAGCCGTTCTTTCAGCACATCGACGACGCGCTGCGTGTCATGACCACTGAGGTGCGTTTCAAGCGTGCGCCGGCCAGCACGAAGGCATTCGTTGGGGCCGCGAATCGCGGCTGATTGCTCTCAGTCGAGCGGCCCGGACAGGCGGCGGATCGATCGTGAACGGTCTGACTGTGGAGATCGCGGCCGAGCGTGGGTTGGCGATTCAGTGCGATTACCGCAAAGCCTGTGAGCTGCACGATAACAGAGAAAAGGCCCGCGAAGCCGCTTTTTTGCCGTGCGGCCGGAGTTGCGCCGACGGCAAGTCCGATCGTTCGAGCGTAAGACGGATGGCGCGTGTGCTATACTGTGATCTACAATAAAACTGCCCTGCACTGCGCCTAGCGCGCCACCGCCGCAGTGCGGCGGGCATGGCGTGACCAGCAGTCGGGGCGATGGTTCACGCGTTGTAGGTGCGTTAACGCCGAGATTGTCCCATGCCCTGGGCTGTTTGTACAGCCCAGGGCATGGTGAACATCACATTCTCGGACCGCGCGTGGCTTTTTGCTGCGTGCGGTTTTCTTCTACTATCCATTCTTCAAACAGATTATCCAGCCCAATGAACCTCACCGACCATCACGCCAAATATTTTGCCGACGAGTTGACCAGGCGCTGCTCATCTAATCGATGCAACTGGAGCACGGGCTTAACTGGCTGTGAAAAGTATCTAGCCGACCTGATTTGGAGCGAAAGATATGCCCGGTCTTAATCCGCTGAGTTTCATCCCGACTGATTTTCAGCAACAGATGTTCAACCAACTGATCGACTTCTTGAGCGAACAGGCCGGGAAGGTGCTGGGCGACGAGGTCGGTACTCGTCTCAAAGGGCTGCGGTCGGATGCGGCGTTCATCCGGCAATTTGAGGCCGGCTTGAAGCGTGCCGCCGATCGGTTTGTGAAGGAATACGAAGCCGAGGACGAGGATTTAACCGTGGCGATTGCCGACGATCCCACGTTCTTCAAGAACGAGGAAATCCAGGCCGCCTTGCTGTGGATGTTGGAACATCCCGGCACCGATCTGGATCGTCAACGAGAAGCGGTGGCGCAGTCGTTCGCGACGGTGCTGCCGGCGCGCAAGAAGCGAGCGCGCGTCGATCAGGCCGTACTGTATTTCTTGAAGTGCCTGACGGAAGAATTGTGGCATCTGCCCGAATTGCAGCCGATCTACAGCCTGCAATTTCAACGTATGACGGCTGAGGCCACTCGCCACCAGGTGGAACTACAAAAGGCGCAATTGCACGCCCAACTGGAGTTGAACAGCGGCCTGCGCGAGGTGCTGCTGCAATTGACCGACGCGATTGGTGAGCGCAAGCTACTGGCAGCCGGCGATACGCCAGCTTTGTCCGGCCCGCAAGTGTTCCACAATCTGCCGCAGCCTGATCACGGCCGGTTTGTCGGGCGTGAGGATGAAGTCAAGCAGATCATCCGCATCCTGCGACCCTATCCCCATTCTCAATACCCGCTCGTGACGATCGATGGGATTGGCGGCATTGGCAAGAGCGCCCTGGCCTTGGAAGTGGCGCATCGTTATCTGCGAAACTATGCCCAGATTCCACCGGAAGAACGCTTTGACGCCGTCATCTGGACGAGCGCCAAGCAGAACGTGCTAACCGCCGAGGGCATCGTGCCACGGCAGCAGGCGCTGCGCACGCTGGATGACATCTACACGGCGATTGCCATTACTCTGCAGCGCGAGGGCATCACGCGCGTGCGGCCTGAAGAGCAGGCCGAGACGGTGCGCAATGCTTTGACACGCCAACGTACGTTGTTGATTGTAGATAACCTGGAAACGGTGGACGACAAGGCTGTGATGGAGTTCTTACGCGAACTGCCGGCGCCGACCAAGGCGATCGTCACCACGCGCCATCGCCTCGATGTAGCATATCCGGTACGACTGACCGGCATGCCGTGGGCTGATGCTCAACTGTTGATTGCAGATGAATGCGCCAAGAAAAACGTTAGTTTGAGCGAGGACAATCAGCGCCGCCTGTACGAGCGTACGGGGGCGTCCCACTGGCGATGACGTGGAGCATCGCGCAGATGAGCTTTGGTCACAGCGTAGAGACAGTGCTTACGCGCCTGGGACAACCCAATAATGATGTCGCTCGCTTCTGCTTTGAAGGCGCGGTGAAGCGTATTTTAGGTCAGTCGGCGCACCGGCTCTTGATGGCGTTGTCGTTGTTCGCGAATGGTACCAGTCGGAACGCTCTGGAGTATGTGACGGATCTGGGCAAGTTGGATTGCGATGACGGGTTAGTGGTGCTGGAAAAACTCTCACTCGTGAACAAGGATGGCGGACGTTTTAGCCTGCTGCCTTTGACGCTGACCTATTTGGGCGCAGAATTGCAGGGTCGGCCGGAACTGGAGCAAACCTATCGCGAACGTTGGGTGACCTACTTCATCAAATTCCTGAATGAGCAGCGCAAGAACGCTGACTACAATATTCCCGTCATCGAACCAGACGCCGGCAATATCATTAATGTGGTTGAATGGTGCGCGCATCACGACCTGCACCCCCATGTCATTGCGCTGGTGCGGGGTTTGGATTCCTACTTGTGGCGCACCGGTAATTGGCATACCATGTATCACTTCTATGAGCTTGGGTTGAATGCGGCGATACTGTCGACCGATCTACTCAATCAAGCCCGCCTGTTGCGGCTCATGTCGAATGTCAGGAATTTCCAGGGAGAATTGGAAGAATCGGAGCGCCTGGCGTTGCGCGCCCTGTCGCTTGATCGCCAGACCGGCGATAAATCAGAACTGGCGCTCATCCTGTTTCGATTGGCCAATATTGCGCAAGCCCGCCAGGACTATCCGACCGCGCAGGATTTTGCCACAGAAGGATTGGCGATGGCGCAGGAAACCGGCGACCACCGATATGTCGCCAGATTGCTAGGGCGTCTTGGACAAGTTAAACTCGCTCAGGGCGAGTTGGAGGCGGCTGCTACAGACTTCAAAAAGGCGCTGGAGATTTTTGCGTCATTAGGCCCTGACGCACAAGATCATTGGCCGGTAGCGTGGGTCAATCGCGCGTTGGGCCTTGTCTGTTTCAAGCAGGGCGATTATTCACACGCCAGAGAATATTACCAGAAGAGCCTTGAAATCAGTGAAAGGATTGCCAGCATGCAGGATTTGGCCGAAACCAAGC
>JAUQXD010000143.1 GCA_030834835.1 Thermoflexales bacterium
GTATGACGAGCGTGCGATAGCATATCTGCTGCAGGAATACTACGTCAAGGCCCGCCGCCGCCTGCGCGCTGTGCATCCGCGCGATCTGATCGAGCAGATGGTGGACATCGGCAAGTACATGGACGTGCCGATGGTGATGACCAAGGATTTGATCGATCGCGCGTGCGATGCGTACTTTGTGGAGTTGTGACCGTCAAACCTGACAGGTTCTGCGGCGAAAAGCCGCCGGGGACCTGTCAGGTTTTCATAGCCATGAACCGCTTCCTTCAACCACGCACACAACCGCTCATCATTGCGCATCGCGGCTCATCGACGCACGCGCCGGAGAACACGCTGGCCGCGTTCGCGCTGGCGGCCGATCAGGGCGCGGACGCGATCGAACTGGATGTGACCCTGACGCGCGATGGGCAAGTGGTCGTCATCCATGATGATACGCTCGATCGCACCACGAACGGTCACGGTCGAGTCGATCAATTGCCCTATGCCGAAGTGGCGCAGGTTGATGCAGGCGCGAAGTTCAATCCGAAATTCGCGGGCGAACGGATGCCGTTGCTCTCGCAGGTGTTTGAAACGGTAGGACAACGCGTGCTCATCAATGTTGAGATCAAAAGCACCACCGTCCGCAGCACCGGCCTCGAAGCCCGCGTCATCGACCTGATTCGCCGGCACGGACTGATCGAACGGGTACTCGTTTCGTCATTCAATCCGCTGGCCCTGATCACGATCAAACGAGCCGAGCCGCGCCTGGCGTGCGGCCTGCTCTACTCGCCCGACGAACCGATCTATCTAAGCCGCGCGTGGCTGGCGCCGTTGATCCCGAATCTGAATGCACGTCATCCGCGAGCGAACACTGTCACGGCAGACGTTGTGAAGCAGATTCACGCGCGCGGCCAGAAGATCAATGTGTGGACCGTCCTCGAACCGGCCGAAGTGAAGACGCTAACCGCGATCGGTGTCGATGGGCTAATTGGCAACGATCCGGTGATGATGAGCGACGTGCTGAAGAAGTTGCCTGAGCATTAAACGTAGTGCGTGGTGCGTGTGGGCTTCACGGAACACGCATCACGCACCACGCAGACAGGAGGCTACCATGTCTCGCCAACTGATCGTCAACGCCGACGACTTTGGCCGCTCACGCGGCGTCAGCGACGGCATTCTGCGCGCCCATCGCGACGGCATCGTAACCAGCACTACCGCCATGATGAACATGCCGGGCGTCACGCATGATTTGCTGCGCGCGGCTGATGAAGCGCCGCGGCTGGGGCTGGGCGTGCATCTCACGTTCACCGCCGGCCGCCCGCTGCTGCCGATGGAGTGGGTGCGGTCACTCGTGGACGAGCACGATCACTTTTTATCGCAAGCAGCCATCATGCAGCAGCCCACACGGATCGATCCCGATGAACTCATGTCGGAACTGAAGGCGCAGGTCACCACGTTCAAGAATGCGCTGGGCCATCTGCCCGATCATCTGGACGCGCATCATTTTGTCCATCTCTATCCGCCGTTGTTCCGGGTCTATCTCGATCTGGCGGACAGTTTTGATCTCCCGATCCGGCTGCCCATTCCGCGCCAACCGGCGGCGCTTGAGCAGGTCCCGGCTCTGTTGGGCAACCTGCCGCGAGAAGTGCTGGAGCCGATCGTAGAGGCCGATTGGGCTTTGCTGGAAGGCCGCTCGATCCGCACGACCGATCACTTTGTCATGAGTTTCTTCGGGCACAATACGTCTGTGGCTAATTTGCTGGAACTGCTGGCCGACCTGCCCGAAGGCATCACCGAACTGATGACGCATCCCGGCGTGGCCGACGAGCACATCCGCGCCGAATCGAACTATCACGTCGAGCGCGAGCACGAACTGGCGGCGCTGACCGATCCACAGGTGCTGGTGCAGATTCAGAAACTCGATATTGAACTGGTGAGTTACGCCAAACTTGATTGAGCCGATCAACTTACACCGCTCACCCCTGGGCTGAATCAGTCCGGGGGTTTTTTGACCAATGATGCCGACGCCTTTTCGTCGTTTTATTCGCTTCGCTTTTCACTTACTCTACAATCAGTTAGCCTTCACGTATGATGTGGTCGCGTGGCTGGTGTCCTTCGGGCAATGGCAGGCCTGGGGGTGTACCGCACTCGATCGCGTGCGCGGGCCGCGCGTGCTGGAGTTGGGGCACGGGCCGGGCCACCTGTTGATCGAACTGGGCCGGGGAGGCCGCCACCAGCCGATCGGAATTGATCTCTCGCCGCACATGATCGCGCAAGCGCAGCGCCGCATCAAACGCGCGGGCTTCTCGATCCCGCAGGTGCGCTGCCGCGTAGAAGCGTTGCCGTTTCGATCGGGTACGTTCGATTCGGCGGTGTCCACATTCCCGACGGAGTACATCGCCAATCCGCGCACGCTGGCGGAGGTGGCCCGCGTTACTAATGAGCACGGTCGGCTGGTGGTGGTGTTGGGTGCGCAGTTCGGTCAACATACGGCCAGCACGCGCTTCGTCGATTGGCTGTATCGCATCACCGGGCAGCGTGAACCATCGGTCGAGGCCGAGCCGGATCTGTTTGAGCAACTTAATTTGTCCGCGCGCGTGGAGACGGAAGTGGTCGGCGGCAGCACCGTGACGATTGTGGTGGCGGATAAAGTTACACCGGGTAATACAATTGCAGCTGCGTCCGATTGAGGAAAATCAGATCGGCTTTGCGCGGCAGCGGCACGGGTAGGGCCTGCGTCGAGAAGAGTTCGGCATTGGTGACGGGAAAGAAGTTGCCGGGCAGGTCGTCCAGAAACGTCGCCAGCGAAGCATCGACGCCCAGATGAATCTCGCCGCGAATGACCAGCGGCCCGGCGTGCGCGATGGCGGACTGCATGTTTTTCAGCATGTACACCGTGCTGTGCGCAGCCCGATCGGGCAGATGCAGCAACAAGACATCCGCGCGGCTGACATAGACTTGCGGACGTTCCGGCGTGGTGGCCGCGCCGCCGATGGGCAGCACGCGCGCCGCATACATGGGCAGCACATGCTTATCCTTGCTGTTGAGAAAATCGATCCACGGGCCGATCGGTTCGATCTGCCCCACCAATTCGAAACCGGGCAGCACGACGGTAGCGTTATAGCGCGGACGATTGATCTCTGGCATGAGATAAACTCCACAAGAAAATTGGTAAGCGTTTGCAAAGTTTCAGGCTGCTCAAAGCGGATTGCCAAATCCGCGTTGTGCCGATGGATTTGGCAACACCGCACTGCGCCCAGTGGGTGCAAGTGTCCATCGGGAGCAAACTCTAACTCACTCATTCTACTCGATCCGGTTTAACGGGTCAATTGACGGAGAGCCGATGAAGACAGGTAGTCAGATCGAAA
>JAUQXD010001324.1 GCA_030834835.1 Thermoflexales bacterium
CGCGCGGGTCTTGGCGACACGCTCGTGGCGCAAGGTATCGCAGCGCTAACACATCACGACTACACTTTGAGCGTGCGCTACTTCGAAGAAAGCCTCGCGCTGCGTAGAGCGCTTAACTATGACTGGGGCATTGCCCAGAGCCTGAATGATCTGGCGTCAGTGGCGATGGAACGCGGGGATTATGCGTCAGCACGCTCACTACTTGAGGACAGCCTCAGTGCGGCCCGGTCCAGCGGAGATAAAGGGCTGATCGGTCTGGTGCACTCGTCGTTCGTGGAGCTGCTGGCGCATGAAGGTGATGCCGCAGCGGCGCGTCCACACTTGATCGAAGGACTGACCTTCTTGCGGGAGTTGGAAGATTACTGGCGAGTGGCCGGTCTGCTCTCCGCACTGGGAGAACTTGAATCTCAAACCAGACAGACCGATCGTTTGGAACGAGCGGTGCGGCTCTGGGCCAGCGCCGAGGCCGTACTCGCCGCACACGGCGATCGCGCACTGCCCACGCCTTCCATCGAGCGGGCCATCGCTGCCGCGCGCGCTGAATTGGGTGACGCCGCTTTTACGGTGGCCTGGACTGAGGGCTACGCGCTGACGCTGCAAGACGCAATCGATTATGCCCTGGCCGATCTGGAATTCTCAACCCCGATCGAACCCGCTGCCCCGGCGGTTACCTCTTTGCGGGCGGCCAAGCTGAAGTTCGGCGGACTGACGGCCCGCGAACGCGACGTCGCCGCGCTCGTCGCGCAAGGCCAATCGAACCGCGAGATTGCCCGGACTCTCATTATCAGCGAGAACACTGTCGCCACGCACGTCGGCAATATCCTGTCCAAATTGGAATTTGAGTCGCGCACCCAGATCGTGGGTTGGGCTATTGATAAAGGTCTGGTCAAACCCCGCGTCGCTTAGACTGATGCCCGGCTCCCGGTCATCGATGGATTGGCGAACGGCGTTGGGCCAGATAGGCTGTTGATTCCGGCCGACGGCGCGACGTTGGTCTTTTGATGTGGCGCTACCTGTCACAGACCTGTGGTAGAATCTTCGATAGAAAATCTGTTCTATCAAGGGTGTCTGCCATGTCACGCCAGAGCACACGCACCGAACGCCTCCGCCAACTGGAACAACACCTCTTATCCGCGCCGCACGGCCTCAGCGCCATCGATCTGGCCGAGCGGCTGGGCGTCGATCGGCGCACGGTCTATCGCGATCTGGATTTCCTCTCCACGCAGGACATTCCCCTCTGGCAGGACGGCGCGCACTTCGGCATCGAGCGCACGCGTTATCTGGCAACATTGCGTTTTACGTTTCAGGAATCATTGGCGTTGATGTTGGCTGGCCTGCTCTTATCGCGCACGATCGACGATCGCAATCCAGCGGTTATTTCGGCGCTGCGCAAATTGTCGGTGGTCATGCCCGAGGCCGTAGCCACTCATCTTCAACGGGCGGCCAGTCGCGTGCAAGGCTACGATACCGATCCACAACACGTCAGTGTGTTAGCGGCTATTGCCGAAGGTTGGGCCACCGGTCGCAAGGTCAAGGTGCAGTATCGCTCACCGCGCAGCGGCGAATTGCGCCCGCGCATAATTTCACCGTACGCGCTTGAACCGACCGCCGTCGGCATCTACGTGATCGGCCACGACGATTGGGCCAACGATTTGCGCACGTTTAAGATCGAACGATTGGAGCAGGCCGAAGTCACCACCGATCAATACACCGTGCCCGCCGATTTCGATCCGGCGGCCTATCTGGCCACTGGCTGGGGCATCATGACCAGCCGCGAGATGTTCGACGTGGTCGTGCGCTTCTCACCGGCGGCCACGCCGCGGGTGCGTGAACGCTGCTGGCATCCGTCGCAAACGATCGATCTCGAACCCGACGGCGGCTGCGTGCTGCACGTTCACGTCTCCGAACCGATCGAGATGCAGCCGTGGATTCGCAGTTGGGGCGCGCAGGCGGAAGTGCTGTCGCCCGATTGGCTGCGCGAGCGCGTCGCGGACGAGTTGCGGCGCGCGGCCGATCGCTATTGGCTAGCGCCGGGCGGCGACACGACCGGCCTGTTGGAATCAGCGGGGGCTTATCTTGGACATACTCAACGTACAGGTCCGCCGGATTGACGGCGATCTGGCTGAACTATTCTTCAATCCGCGCGAGGCCGATCTGCGCGTCGGTGAAACACTGACGCTGCACGAGCGGGCCACCGGGCACAGCGTTATCGCGCAAGTCATCGCCTTCCGATCGGCCAGTTTCCCCTCGCTGGTCCTCGATCAACTCCACCACCTCGTCGGCCCCGAACAAGTCCACGCGCCGTTGCTTGAAGCGATCGGCGTTCAACTCCAACTGCCCGATCGGTTGGACGATGGCGATCGAGCGATGGGCGACATCAAAGTCGCGCTCGCCAAGATTCGCAAGACCGTGCATGCACCCGCGTCGAACAACGGGCACGGGCATTGGGAGCAATGGGACGGTTGGATTCCGGCCCGCGATGTTGAGGTTGTGCGCACCTCCGATCGAGAAGTCTTCGCCAACTCGACCCGTGATCTGGGTCATCGCTTGCGTTTAGGTCGCACGCTGGCCGGTCATGAGTTTTTCATCGAAGGGCAAGACCTTGAAAAGGTCAACGTGATTTCGGGCGTGAAAGGCAGCGGCAAATCGCATCTGTCCAA
>JAUQXD010001325.1 GCA_030834835.1 Thermoflexales bacterium
ACCGCGCCACAGGCCCTGAGCCTGACCCCTGCGACCGGCGCGTATCTCAACACCGTACCCGTCACCATCGACGTGGATACCGGCGGCATCATAGTAACCGCCGTGGAATTCTCAGCGGGTTTTGACAGCGGCGCGGGCCGGGCGTGGCAAGTGCTGGGCGTGGACAATACCAGCGGCGACGGCTGGCAATATGTGTGGGACACCAGCGCCATCACCGATCAGGCGGGGATTACGCTGGCGGTACGCGCGACGGATACACTCAACAGTGTGCTGACGGCGGCCAGCGGCGATCTGACGCTCGATCGAACCCCGCCCATCGCGACGCTCCAGCCGCTGCCGCCGACGATCGACTACTCGATTATTATTTTCGAGTGGCTGGCCGGCGACAATTTATCCGGCCTCAGTCACTACGATATTCAGGTGCAGCGCGACGGCGGCGAATGGACTGACTGGGCGCTCAACCTGAGCACGGCCTATACCGACACCTGGTACTATGGCCTGCTCAATCACACCTATGGCTTCCGCATGCGGGTCGTCGATCGGGCCGGCAACGCATCGGACTATCCGGCATCCGCTTCGATCACCACCACGCTGCTGCCCTGCACGCCAGACGGGTTCGAGTCAGACGACGCGTTTGCGGCCGCCAGCGTCATCACGCTCAGTGCCCCGGCGCTGGGTCACAATCTGTGCGGTGTCGGCGATCACGATTGGGTCAAGTTCTTCGTGCAGGCCGGTCAGGTCTTTCTCATCCGTACGCGCGATCTGGGTGCGCCGACCGACACCATTCTGACGCTCTACGCCGAAGATGGCCTGACCCAGTTGGCCGAAAACGACGATATTATCTTCAATCAAATCTATGAATCACAGATTGTGTGGCGCGCAGAAAGCACGGGCTGGCTGTATGCCCGCGCCCGCGATTGGGAAGCGCGGCTGGGCGGCGATGCAGTCACTTACAAGATCGAACTCATCCCCGGCTACCTGAACTATCTACCGCTGCTGCGCCGATCGTGAGAGCCGCAGCGCTGTGGTTTGAACATCACTCATTGTTCATTTCGATCAGCCCCTGCCCCCGATCGACCACCTGGCACTGGCGGACCAGCACTTTCAACACGCGCCCGGCGTGCGGCGCGGCGATCTTGATCTCCATCTTCATCGCTTCCAGGATGAGCAGCGTTTGACCGCGCTCAACCGCCTCGCCTTCACCGACGAGTAGCTTCGCCACCTGTCCCGGCATCGAGGCCGACAGGCTGTCTTCGCCGTGATGGTGTTTGCGGCGCGCGCGGCGTGGATCAGGCTGCTTCAGTTCGAGCACGTGACCATTGATGGCAACATAGCGCGTCGTGCCGTCATCAACGACCTGCGCAACATGCCGCCGCCCATCGACCGTGAAAGCCACTTCAGGCGAACGGGCGTGATCGAGTTGAACGTCGTAAGTGCGATCGGCGATCGTGATGCGATAAAGTTCACCATTCGGTTCGCACTTGACCGTCACAACCTCTGTTCCAACTTGATATTGAAAGTCCATCATCACCCGCCCGCTCGAAATCGATCTGTCACCTGCCACGGATCATACGCTGATTCGTTGATTCGCTGATTCGCTGATTCGCTCAGGGCCGCGGCGATTAGCGCCAGATCGCGCGCGCCGTCAGTATCGGGCTGCCACGCGCCCATTTCGCGCTCAATGAAATCCGTGGTCACTTCACCGCGCTGAAAGACCGGGTGCGCCAGCACATCACGCAAGAACGAGATGTTCGTCGTGACGCCAAGGACGATCGTGTGGCGCAAAGCCCAATCCATTTTGCGAATCGCGTCGGCGCGATCTTCGCCCAGTACACTGAGCTTGGCGATCATCGGATCGTAGTGGATGGAAATCTCGTCGCCGGTTTCGAGGCCGCTATCGACGCGCACGCCAGGTGCTGTTGGAAATTCAGCCAGCAGCACTTTGCCCACGGCAGGCAGAAAGTTGTTCGCGGGATCCTCGGCATAGATGCGGCACTCGATGGCGTGACCGCGCCGCGTGACATCAGCCTGTGCAAAGGGCAGCGGCTGACCCTGGGCCACGCGCAGTTGCAAGCTCACCAGGTCGCGCCCTGTGAGCAGTTCCGTAATCGGATGCTCCACCTGAAGCCGCGTGTTCATTTCCAGAAAGTAAAACTCGCGCGTTTTCGGATCGACGATGAATTCAATCGTGCCCGCGTTCTGATAGTCCACCGCTTTCGCCGCGGCCACCGCGGCCTGCCCCATCCGTTCGCGCAAGTCATCGTCCAGCATAGGCGATGGAGTCTCTTCGATGATCTTCTGATGGCGGCGCTGCGTGGAACATTCGCGCTCAAACAAATGGACGACGCTGCCCTGCCCGTCGCCAAACACCTGAAACTCAATGTGCCGCGCGCCTTCGATGTATTTTTCCAGGAAGATCGTGGCATCGCCAAAGGCTTTCTCAGCTTCGCGCTGCGCGGCCTCGATCGCTTCGATCAGCCGATCGGGATGGTGAACGATACGCATGCCTTTGCCGCCGCCACCCGCCGCCGCTTTGACGAGCACGGGATACCCGATCGTGCCCGCCACTTCACTGAAGTCGGCCTCGATCGCGCCTTCGTAACCGGGCACGATCGGCACCCCGGCCAGCTGCATCAGCGCCCGGGCGCGTGTTTTGTGCCCCATCCGCCGCATCGCAGCCGGGCCGGGGCCGATGAAGATCAGCCCGGCCGCACCGACGGCTTCGGCAAACTCGGCATTCTCGGCCAGGAAACCGAAGCCGGGATGGATGGCATCGGCGTGAACCGACCGGGCCGCTGCGATGATGCGGTCGCCGCGCAAATAGGATTCGGTCGGGGGCGGCGGGCCAATCGGTATGGCTTCATCCGCCATTCGCACGTGCCGCGCGTGCCGATCGGCTTCAGAGTAGACGGCCACGGTGCGCAGGCCCAATGTCTGGCAGGCGATCATGATTCGCACCGCAATCTCGCCGCGATTGGCAATCAGGATTTTTTTGAACATGGCGCCTCGACAGATCGATCCGTTGCAAACATCTCTATTTTTGATGTCAGTTGATACTGGCCGCACAGCCGCCTTATCGCTACGCTGGAAGTTATCTCACCTGTCTGGAGGAAGACTATGCCCCCTGTGGTGTATGCGGTGTCCGGCGGTGTGTCGAAGTTCGCCAAGGCCCGACCGGACAAGACGTTCCAGGCCGTTGTCAAAGAGGCGTATGATTATGCCATCCAGGACCTCGGTCTGACCTTCGAACAGTTTACGGAAATGGTGGACGGCTCGGTCGCTTCGTACTTCTCCGATCACTTCCAACGCCAACTGATGTCGGGCATCATGGTCCAGGACTATCTGGGCCTGTGCCCCAAACCCGGTCATCGCGTCGAAGGCGGCGGCGCGACCGGCGGCCTGTGTTTTCAGGAAGCCTGGAAGTCGGTGGCCTCCGGTCACATGGACATCTGCGTCGCGTATGGCTTCGAGACGATGAGCCACGTCGAGACGTGGAAGGGCAACGAGTTCATCGCGCTGGCTTCCGACGTGAGTTTTGATTATCCGGTGGGCGGTTTCTACTCCGGCTATTACGCGATGATGGTCACCCGCCACATGCAGGAATTTGGCACCACCGTCGAACAACTGGCGCACGTGTCGGTCAAAAATCATCTCAACGCCTATCACAACCGTTACGCGCAGAAGCGCCAGCGCTACTCGATTCAAGATATTCGCCGCGCGCCGATGGTGGCCTGGCCGCTCACGCGATTGGACATCTGCGTCATGTCCGATGGCGCAGCGGTAACAATCCTGTGCAACGAAGACGGCCTGCGCAAACTCGAACAGGCCGGTGCCACGATCGCGCGTCCGCTGGTCAAAGTCACGGGCATCGGGCGCGGCACCGATGCAATGCGCATGGCCGATCGGCCGCACGTCGATTACGACGACTTCATGCGGCACTATGCCACCGGCCAGGAAAAATCCACCGACGAGACGCGCGCCTACTATCGCGCCTTGTGGGATCGCGGAGTGCGCTATCCGGGCGTGCACTCGTTCCGCGCGGGCCGTACAGCGGGCAACATGGCCTACAGGCACGCGGGGATAAACGCGCCGCTGGACGAACTCGACTTTGTCGAACTGCACGACGCCTACACATCGAGCGAGATTCAAACGTATGAGGACCTCGGTCTGTGCCGCTATGGCGAAGGCGGGCCGTTTGCAGCCTCCGGCAAGACGTTCATGCCTGGCGTTGACTACGGCCTGAGCTTGCCCGATCGATCGATCTGTCCCGTCAATCCGTCCGGCGGCCTGATCGCGTGCGGGCATCCCGTCGGCGCAACCGGCCTGATGCAGGCCGTGTTTGCCATCTGGCAGCTGCAAGGCTCGATCAAGCAGCACTTTGGCGATGACACGCTGCAAGTCAAGCAGGCCAGACGCGGCGCGATACACTCGCATGCCGGCACCGGCACCTACGTCACCGTGTCGATTTTGGAACGAGAAGACTAAGGAGACTGCCATGACCACCCTGCCCGATCAACGCCCCGAATCGCCGGGCGGCGCCATCGTCCACAATCTGCCATTTCCGCGGGACCTGAACGAACAGGCTCTGGCGCTGCTGAAGCAGATGTCGCCGCTTCAGATCGAGCAAGCGTACCAGATCACGTACTTGCATTCGTACGGACAGGATTCGCCGTTCTTCGCCGGCCTGACGAATGGCGTCTTCCTGGGCTCGCGCGATGCAAAGACCGGCTACACGTATGCGAATCCGCGCGGCCACGACATGTACACGGGCGACGAGACTCAATGGATCATGCTGCCGAATGAAGGCAAAGTGCACGCCTTCACGGTCTGTCACTTCGGTTCGGAAGAATTCTTACCCGAATGTCCCTACATCCTCGCGTTGATCGAATTCGAAGGCGCGAACACGCTGTTCCTGACGCGCCTGATGGGACTCGACCCAGAAGCCGCGTCGCTGGACTGGATCGGACTGAAGGTAAAGGCCAGGTATCTCAGAAATAGCAAATTGAAGCCAACGGACGTTTACTTTGTGCCGGCGTGATGCTCATTCTACCGCAGGTTAGCCTGGTTCGCGGCGGCGCGCGCGAATCAGCACGGTCAAATACAGGACCAGACCAAAGTTCAGGAAATTGGTGCCGCGAATATCCGGCACCGCACCGATGTAAGCGGCATCGGGCGGCGCGAGCGAGGCCAGAAACGTCGCGATTTGCGGCACGACGATTTGATCGTAACCGATGATCACCATCGCGCCGATGATGGCGCCCGGCACACTGCCCGCCCCGCCGAGGATGACCATCGTTAACGTCAACGTCGTGACGTGAAACGCAGCCATGTCCGGCGACACAAAGGCAAACGTCCCGGCATACAACGCGCCCGCGATGCCGGCCAGCGCCGAACTCAAGATCAACGCCTGCCAGCGGTAACGCGGCACATCGATGCCAAACGCGGCCGCGGCGGTTTCATCGACGCTGCTGGCCAGCCA
>JAUQXD010001326.1 GCA_030834835.1 Thermoflexales bacterium
CAGGCAGCGAAGATGGCCGCGTCAAAGTGTGGGATGTGAAGACCGGCCAGGCGCTGCACACGTTGAGCAATTACAAAGAGGCGCTGTTGACCAGCCTGGCCTTTTCGCCGGACGGCACGCTGCTGGCGGTGGGCAATTCCATCGATGTGAGTTTGTGGGACGCGACGAAACTACCGTAGGTTCAGCCTCACTCCCTGGCCCCTCTCCTGAGAACAAAAACAATTCTCAGGAGAGGGGTTAGGGTGAGGCCATCAGTTGTTGGGCGCGCCGGCCGCGACCCAATCGCTGAGCGTGCGAATCTGCGCCGGCAGCAGCTTAGGTCCGCGCTTGGGCATCTCGCCACTGACGACTTGCTCGATCAGGAAACTGTTGACGACATCGCCCGGCGTAACGACTGTTCCGTTGTTTGATCCGGCCATAACCTCGGCATACGACTTCAGCGAGAGACCCTCTTTCGTTTCCTCGCCGCCGTGACACTTCACGCAGATCTGATTGAAGATGGGCTGTACGTCACGGCTGTAACTGACCGCACTGCCGGTTGTGACTGGCGTGGCGGTGGGTGCAGCAGAGCCTGAAGTAGGCTGCGGAGCTACTGTTGCGGCGGCAGTAGCCGCGACAGTAGTCGCGGTAGCCGCCGCTGTCGGCGAAGACGTGGCCGTGGGCGGTTGCGTAGTCGGCGTATTCGCGGCCGCAACGGTTGGTGTATTGGCCGGAGTCGTCGATGTGGCCGCGGCCGTAGACGTGGCTGATGGTAGTGCAGTCGTCGGCGACGGGGCCGCTGCTGGCGGCAGGCTCGTCGGCGAAGCAACCGCGACGGGCGCCTGAGCGATCGGGGCCTCCGGCCTGGCGGCCGCCGAGCCGAACGAACCGATCGAGACGGCCACAAACCCGATCAACACTGCGCCCCCGACGAGCAGAATTCCCAGTTGTCGAATCATATCGCCCGCTGTTGGATTCATCACGTTAGTCGTGCGCGTTACGGGCGCACCTGTTTTCCAGTGTTTCCCGCTCATCAGTCACTCCTAAATTCCATAGAGAATCACGCCGCCCATGAAGCCCAGCGTGATGGCGATCAAGAAACTGCCCGCAAATGCGCCGACGTACAACACCGTCGTTTTGGGCGACCACAACACTTCGCGATTGCGCCAGCGGCTGACGGCCGTCACCGTGGTTAAGCTGAAGAGCGTGATCGCGAGGATGATCTTGGGCAGCACCAGCGGCGCGCCGCCTTCAAAACGCACCAGGTTGTCGCGCATACCGGTCGCGCCGGCGGCGATGGTACTGATCGCGGCCAGCGCGATCATATAGAAGGCGGCGTGCTCCATCGATTCATTGCGCCGCCAGCGCGCCAACAGGATGAAGACCAACGCCCCGCCCGTCAACCCGATCGGGAAGTGAACGATCGGGCTGTGCCACGGGTGCACATTGAGAATCGCATTGATGATTTGTCCAATAACGTCCATGTTTCGCTCCTGAAGTGGTTGTTATTGTGACTATACGCTTCAACCGGGCTGCCTGGTTTCATCGCAGGGGCTGCGCTTGTTCAAGCTGGAACGATCAGACTGAAGTCTGAAAAGCGTACAGATCCACCCCGACACACATCCAATTAAGAAGGTTGACCCGTATCATAGGGTAACTTGTCGATCGCTCGCATGGTCGGGTGCGGGGTGAAATCCCCGGCCAGCAGCTATCACGGCAAGACTGTCCCACATAGACTCTTGATCCAAGGAGGAGCGCACCGATCTGGATTTTCAAACTTGCCTGACGGGAAGTGTCGGTTGTTTGCCGGCCGGTTGTTAAACGATAAGTTCATACAGTAAGAGGGGGAAACCATGTTGCGAAAGATCTGGTACGGCGCCGCGGTAGTCATGATTATGCTGGGGATGATGACGAGTGTTGCCTCGGCCGATGTGGGGGATGCCGCACGCGGGAAAGTGTTGTGGGAAGCCAAGTTGTGCAAGAACTGTCACGGCGCCAACGGCGAAGGAGCCTATGCCGGACCGCGGGCGGGTGACGGCAAGAGCGCCGACGAATGGGTAAAGCAGGTTCGCACACCGCGCGCCAACATGCCGGCCTTCAATGACGTGCAAGTCAGCGATCAGGAAATCGCCGACATGTGGACCTACATACAAACGCAGCCCAAGCCGGCGTCATTTGCGCCCAAGCAGTTCCCGTTGTCGGCTAATGCTTCGGCCGGCGAGCAGCTGGTCGCCCAGAAGCGCTGTGTGGCCTGCCACGGCGACTATTCGGGCACACTGAGGTTCCGCTTCGTCACGCAGGGTCGGACTACAATCGATACGGCTACGGTGCTAAAGCAACTGCGGACGCCCGCGCAGAACATGCCCATGTTCAGCGCCGAACAGGTCACCGATGAACAGGCGGCGCAAATTGCGGCCTACCTGCAGACCCGACTGGATGCCGTCGCTGCGGCGGGATCAACCGCCTCTGCCCCGAACACCCTGCCCGTGTCGGGCGGCAGTCAATCGGCCTCGACGCTGCCGTGGGTGCTGGTGTTGATCGGCGTAGCAATGCTGGGCGCGGGCGTGCTGAGTAAATCCAAACGCGCGGCTTAGGCGTAGTTTATTTCAGAACAGACATAGAGCAAGTCGGCGACTTGCCGGGCAAGATGGTATCTTGCCCCACATTTTCAGAACAGAGTTTTAGAACGGCAGATCTCGGTTTGAGGGCCGGCTTGCTGCACAGCGACGAAGCCATCAGACAACGTTTGGAACTGCCGCGGGCTATCGGGGACTGAGTTTGCTCAGTCCCTTTTTGTTGCGCCCCGCCAACTTCATCTGCGATATGACATTCCGCGATAAAACATGTGACACCCTGAATTGACTCGCTCCGCGCTTTATCGCACAATAGGACTACTTGGCTGATCGCCTTACCCGGTGGTTGATGGCGCAAGTGAGACAGGACTGTCATCGTCATGCCCGAATGTGTCTATCGGGCATCCACAGTAACCATCGTGATTAGTTTTGGCCGGGCTACTGTATTCCCGCCATGCCGTGCACGCAGGAGCGACAACGCGCGGGAATGACAGAGGCACATACCGCCCGCGCGGACGCGGACGGAGAGCGCAGAGCGCACCAAGCGCGAGGAAACAATGCCATGTCGTCAATTTTGATAGCAGAAGTCGCGCTCTTACTGGGCCTTACTATGGTTTTCACGTACGTGGCATTCCAAATGCGCTTTGGGAATGTGGCGACAAAGAAGATCGTGGGCCAACAATCTATAGGAATAGTGCTTATTTTGTTGCTGGTGCTCGGGTTTGCCAGGCTATTACCCGACGAATGGCAATGGGCAAGTTCATGGCTATCGTCTTTAACAACTGCCCTTGGCATGTGGGCCGCTTTTCTAATCTTCTCATTCGTGCGAGGGAAATCTGGCACGCTTCTGGCGCAGATACCGCGATACACCAAGATGCCTGGTGTGCTTTTAGGTTTATTGGGCCTCATGGTTGTGTGGCTGTTGTGGGCCGAGGTATCTTTCAGCAAAGATGTGCTGCGCACTGTGTCTTCGATCGCATTCTGGATCTCAGTTGTCGTCCTGATGTTCCTCACCAATCGTCAATCCGCCTTGATAACCGACACCGGTTTTTATCATTTCAATACAATCCTTAAATGGCAACAGGTCAAGTCCTACGAGTGGACGGCTCAACTGGGCGGCGTTGATATTCTCGTGCTTGAACTCAAACGGCGACCGCGCCTGTTGCGATTTACAGCCTTGCGGATACCATCACAATACAAAGAGGCGCTGGAGGAAATCCTCGCAAGTAGGGTCGCCGCCCAGCCCGATGTGCAGCCCCATCAGGAGGAACCGCATGACCTGACCCTCCAATAAATGGCAGCAACCGCCCAGAAATGTGGAGCGATCTCCACACAATGTAGAGCAACCCTTCGGGAATGTAGAGCAACCTCCAAACAATTCGGAACAAGCGCCCGGAAATGCGGAGCAACCTCTCAGGAATGCCGAGCAGGCCCTGAGGAAAGGAGAGCGACCTTCAAACAATTTGGGGCAAGCGCCAAATAATTCGGAGCAACCGTCAAACAATGCAGAGCAATCGTTCTGTAAACTCTTTCGGAGAATGCATTATGGGAAACAATCGCTCAAAAGACTCACAGATGGAAGAGGGCCGTCAAATTCTGGAAGCGGCCATAAGCGCCTCGCCAGACATCAAGGCGCGGCTGGACAGGTTGGGCTTCGATGCCACCGAGTTGCAGCGCGGCTACAGCATCTACAAGACGGCGGGCGGGGCCGATATTGCCGTGTTTCACCAATCGGGTGAGCAGCAGGCCGCCACCTTAAGCGTCAACGCGCTGCGCGAGAAGGC
>JAUQXD010001327.1 GCA_030834835.1 Thermoflexales bacterium
GGACGCGCAGATTACCGACCTGCGCAACAAGCGCGACGTGATCTACGATCGATTGTGGGACAAGACCAAGCGCGTGCGCAACGCCGTTAAGGGCCTGTACGGCGACGACTCGTCGGAATACGAGATGGTGGGCGGCAAGCGCATCAGCGAGCGCAAGCCGCCGGTGCGCAAGCCGAAGACGGCGTAGGCTCGATCATTGGCATCACCTGACCTGCACAGGCTTTATATCTGGAAAAGACTCCTGATAGAATAGCCTGTGCAGGTTATACGCAGGGAAGAAAGTCGGTCTACAGGTAAATGGACCGGAAAACACGCGGGTTAAATCCGTGTGGGGCCGCCTTCTTCAGCCCCCACGAATGCGCAACCAAAGCAAAATGAGACATTACCTCGCTCTGTGTGTACTGCTAATTGCAAGCGTCATAGGCTCAGTTGCTTGTAGTCCTTCAGTGCCAATAGCAGTAACTACGACTTCGCCAGCAGTTGTGGCAGCCGATGCTGCAATCCCTTCTGTCAGTTCACTGACTCAACTTCAGGCTACTTGGTCACGCGCGAAACTTCCGCTAAACTGCTCTTTTCATTCCTTATCACCTGATTTGCAGTGGATACTCTTGATTGACTGCCGTACTCATCCTTGGAATCATGACGATGTTATTGCTCACATAGATGATGATGGGGAGTTGAAAGAATTCAGATCATTGAAAGGGAAATTCACGCTGATGGGCGATTATGATAATGTACTTGGATTTACTCCTGACAGTTCCTACATCATCGTCAAGCGTAATGACAGTTACTGGTTATTTTCATTGCCTGATCTAACACAACAACCATATTTGCCTGATACTCGCGGCGTTTCAGGTATCACGAATACCGGTACTGAGCGTTGGTCGCCGGACGGCCTGTCCTATTTGGGGCTTGGCCCACGGTGGGGAGGCGACATCATGGTTATCTATCCACAGACCCGTATAACGGACACAATTTTCGCCGATCCGTGGCGCAGTGGAACGCAGTTTACCTGGTGTGCGAAGGGCAAGAAAATTGCCTATACTACCTACACTTCTTCACAAGACATCATGGTTGCGCAAGTCTTCGATCTTCAATCGCGCCAAGCGCACACATGGGCCGAAGTACAATTCCCCCAGACATTAACAGGCGCAAGCTGTTCACCAAGCGGAAAATGGATTGCCATACGACAACAGGACTACACTACTGATGCAGCTGCGACTATTCTGTGGCTGGTAAATACCTCGACAAATGAAGTGACAAAATTGAATTATGAACTCCACGGTGGCCCGGAAATCTTTGATGGTTGGCGGGATATGGTTTGGGCGCGGGACGAATCCATCTTGGCGTTAAATAAAGATGTTGGATTTGCCGTTACCGAAATACCAACTGGAACAATCATATTTCACGGCGATGGAGATCCGCTTGCTTGGGATGCCGAAGGCACTTCAATATTAACCTTGTCGTTTCACTCGCGAGATGATTCTCCAGATGCTTATTACACTTTACAATGGTTGCAGGCTCGTCAGTAAGATGCTATACATTCACTGCGGCGGCCCAACATGGCGTGCCGCGGGCCGACAGCGGACCGCTTCGCGAATCGGACAAACGGACGCTTAGCGAACGGACGCACAGATTACCGACCTGCGCAACAAGCGCGACGTGATCTATGATCGATTGTGGGACAAGACCAAGCGCGTCCGCAATGCCGTTAAGGGCTTATACGGCGACGACTCGTCGGAATATGAGATTGTGGGCGGCAAACGCATCAGCGAGCGCAAGCCGCCGGTGCGCAAGCCCAAGACGGCGTAGGCTCGATCATTGGCATCACCTGACCTGCACAGGCTTGATATCGGGAAAAGACTCTTGATAGAATGGCCTGTGCAGGTTAGAGGCAGGGAAGAAAGTCGAGCTACAGGTAAATCGATCGGAATACATTCCGGTTATATCGTTGTTGGGCGCACAATTTGTGAGGTTGGCTCGATGCAATCTATACCACAACCAAAGATTCGAGAACCGATCTCACCAATTGAATTCACAATCTATGTGTTGCTGTTTAGTGTTGGCTTGCTTGGAAGTATATGTACCTATGCTCTCGTCGCCTCCATGTGCACTGGCACGAGCATGGGTGGAAATCAGATTTTGCGGCTGTGTCAGGACTACGCATTGATTTACCCTGTCGCGCTTGATTTCATTCTCTTCGTCGGCTTACTCGGCCTATTTCGTGTCACTACTTTTCGACCCAACAGTCGAATCCTAATTGTTATTGGTGTAGTAGTGATGATACTGGTTCTATCTCCGGCTATTTGGCAAAGCCCTTTCTTCTTGACTCCCGTAAGGTAACTGCAGCGCATAGTCACAACAGAAGGCGACACATTATCGCACTGCTGTTACGATGCAACAGGTAGGGATGGGGCCGATGATGTTCACCAGAGGGATTCGGACTACAGAGGTGCGCCCGACATCGACGTGCAGCGGGGCCGACAACGGACCGCGGCGCGAATCGGACAAACGGACGCTTCGCGAACGGATGCGCAGATTATCGACCTGCGCAACAAGCGCGACGTGATCTAAGATCGATTGTGGGACAAGACCAGGCGCGTGCGCAACGCCGTCAAGGGCTTGTACGGCGACGACTCGTCGGAATACGAGATGGTGGGCGGCAAGCGCATCAGCGAGCGCAAGCCGCCGGTGCGCAAGCCGAAGACGGCGTAGGCTCGATAATTGGCCTCACCTGACCTGCACAGGCTGTATATCGGGAAAAGACCCTTGATAGAATGGCCTGTGCAGGTTATAGGCAGGGTAGAAAGTCGGTCTACAGGTCAATAGACCGGAAAATACGCGGGTTAAATCCGTGTTGGGCGCCTCATTACACATCATGGTTATCACGCTCAAGATCACCGCTACATCTGAGACCCTAAGCATCAGTGCGCCACAGGCCAATCTATCATTGCAGGTGGGCAACGTGGTCGCCTATGATACTGATAGACAAGTTGTCTTCGCGGTCGGTCAACCCGCTGAGGATCTACAGTCGGCTTTTCCTGTTGAATGGGAAAAACGCGAGACACCCC
>JAUQXD010001328.1 GCA_030834835.1 Thermoflexales bacterium
TGACGGGCGCGAATCTGGCGAATGCGCGACTGACCTTCACGAAGTTGAGCGAATGCGTGGCCAGTGACGCTCATTTTCAGGGTGCCAATCTGAACGGGGCCAATCTGACCTTTGCCAAGATCGCCAGCTGCAACTTCACCGAGGCTAACCTCAGCGGCGCGGACTTGAGCGGCGCGGACCTGCGGGACTGCGATCTGCGCGACGCGAATTTGACCTTCGCCAATTTCAGCGATGCCGATCTCAGCCATACGCAGCTGACAGGCGCGGATATGAGCGGCGCGAATCTGCGCGGCGTCTACATCGGCGGTGATGAGCTGAACGAGGTCAAGCTGGCGGGTGCGATTATGCCGGACGGCACGCGTCATTTGTAAATGACCCAGATCAAAACAGCCTCGCCACCAATTAGGGCGAGGCTGTTTAGTTTGCACGAGTGCACGTCTTACTTCAAATTGAACGTCACTTGCAGCTGCGTGGAGATGGACAGCTGGCCGGGCTGAATCGGCGTACCGCCGCCGCCCAGACCCGTCGCGCGATCGTACACGGGCACGGGGCCGCTGTTGACGACTTCACTGATGGCGGTGACCTCGCCAACCTGCACACCGAACAGGCGGGCCAGATCAGCTGCACGGGCGCGGGCATCGGCTACAGCCCTCTCACGCGCAGTCGCTTCCAACCCCGTCGTGTCGGCCACGCTGAAGCTGACGCCGGAGATGTTGTTTGCACCGGCCGCCACAGCTTTGTCTAGCACCGCACCCACCTGGCTAATGTCGCGGATGGTCACGCTGACACTGGCACTGGCATGGTAGATAATCTCGCCCGTCGCTTCACCAGTCTCCGGCTTATAGCGCTGTTCGGTATACACGCTATAATAGGTGGTCTGGATATCTTTTTCGGCGATGCCAGCGGCCTTGAGCGCCTCGATCAATTTGGTCATCTGATCGTTGTTGGCGCGGGTCGCCTGTTCCGGCGTCGTCGATTGCGTTTCGATGCCCAACTGGGCTGTCGCCTGATCGGGCGCGCCAGAGGCTGTGCCAACGCCCACGACGGTGATCGTGCGACCTTCAGTCGCGGTGGATGCCTGCAAGGCTGTTGCGGTGGGTGCGCCTACAGCCGCGCAGCCGGCGATCGAACCCATGATCAACAGACCCGTTATAGCCGCTAAAACTCGTTTGGTTAACATGTTGGTAAACTCCTGTCTGGTAAATTTGGATGAGCATCACTTGCCCATCTATCACAGAAGAGACGCCAATGCAGGCTGTACAGTTCCGACCCCAAGAGATACGGGTCGAACGTCAAAATAATGTCAAAAACACGTTTCAGTTTCAGTATTAGCCGCAGATGAATGACCTAAATACTAAGGTGATCCAGTTAAGATAGTGGTATATTTCGGTTATCTACATAGTGTTGCAACAAATTGCCTGCTATTGTCAATTTTCGCCGGGAGTCTGCTGTGAAAGTTCTACGTGCAATTCTGCTGTGCCTGACAGGCCGCCGCGAACACCGATCTCGCGAGCGCGGACAAAGTATGGTTGAAATGGCCCTGACGCTCCCCATTCTGCTGCTCATTCTGGCGGGAGGCGTCGAGGTTGGCATGTACTACAACACGTACCTTACGCTCGTGGATGCCACCCGCGAAGGGGCGCGCTATTCAGCTAATGGCACACCCGCTTCGCGAGACAGCCTCACTGATTGCAGTGAGACAAACGATTTCTTTAAGAAGGCCGCGTGCCTGACGATGCAGAACTTACCCGGTGTCACGTTTAATCCGGTACGCGACGACATTGTAGTCTCTCTAGTCCTCATCAAGAATGGTGAGGTATTCAAGCGTGTAATTGATTCGTACGACTCAGGACAGCCCCTACCAGACTCGGTTCTGGGATCGGGAGGGTGGTCACGATGTCGATCATTGCCATCGACTTCAAATCCCGACACTAGCAGTCCGGGCTGTACGCCAGCCGAGTCGCGTTTGCCAAACTCAGTCATCGTAGACCGAATCCATCAATTCCCCGACTGGGTTACTGCCCCCAAATCGGCTTATGTAGTTGTCGAGATTTATCATGTTCACCACCAATTTTTAGGATTGATTCCACCAGGTCTTACCTTCTTGCCACAAGAAGTCGTCATGCACGCTTACTCGATTATGCCGGTACCAGCGAGCGCCGGGTCCATTCCAGACTGACGCAAGCGTTTCAGGATAAATATACTTATGGCAAACACTCAGGAACCCAACCTGTCAGAACGACAACGCGGTCAGGCCATCGTAATTATCGCGTTGGGTTTCGTTATTTTGCTCGGCTTCACGGGACTGGTGGTGGATGTGGCCCGTGTCTTTGTAGCGCGCGGCAATTTGCGGCGGGCTGTTGACTCGGCCGGGTTGGCGGCGTCGGCACAATTCCGGCAAAATGCCACCATTTCAGACATTGAAGAATCGGCTCAACAGTTTATTTACGCGCACGGCATTGTGGCTAATACCCAGACGTTCTACGACATGGCCGTTATTACCCCGACCATCACGATCGAGACCTGTGATACCGCCATCGTCCCTAATGATCCAACCCTGTGTACCAGCCCGTTGCGACGTAAACTGGTGCGGATCAAGGCCGAGGCCGATGTGAGCATGTCGTTTCTGCAGTTATTGGGGATTCAGACCACGCGGATATACGCCGAGTCACTTGCGGAAGCGGCCGCCGTGGACGTGGTCCTGGTCATTGATGCGTCTGTCGCTCAAGCCTATGATCCGCCCAGTATGTACGCCTACGCCAATCAACCAGGCCTGGGGTGCGATCCAACCAGTTTAGGATCACTCTTCCCAGACTCACTCTTAGTAACTAACGCGTGTGTGGCAGCCTGCAATGCCTACCCCGATCCTGACGACCCCCGGAGCTGCCAGCCTTTTGGCAAGGTGAAGAAGGCGGCCATTCGGTTCATCGATCAACTCTATCAGCAATACGACCGCGTGGCCGTAATCAGTATCGATCGCCAGCCGCAGATCGTGTTTCCCCTGGGCCTGGATTTGAACGCGGCCAAAACCGCCATCCGTAACATGCGCGTCTCCGATCATTCGCCGGGCGGCGACCCGGGTGACCCGTGCCCGACCTACAATGTCGGCGGTGAACGCTGGAAGTGCACCACGTCCAACATGGGCCGTGCGCTTTGGGAAGCCAGTGCCCAATTTGCGATTCCGCCGTATCGTGACGACTCCCTGTGGGTGGTCATCACCGTCGGCTCCGGTGGCGCCGACTCCACTGATGGCTATGTAACCGCCGATCCCGACAGCGCAGTTTTTGGTTTCTGTCCGGACAAAGATGCGCAGCCTTTCTGCCGCGACAATCAATGGGCGACGCATCACATTTCGACTACTTCCAACTATGACGCTGAAGATTATGCGTATGATAAAGCCATGTTT
This sequence comes from Thermoflexales bacterium, assembly GCA_030834835.1. Classification (GTDB taxonomy): domain Bacteria; phylum Chloroflexota; class Anaerolineae; order Fen-1058; family Fen-1058; genus JAGOBP01. The sequence goes on from JAUQXD010001328.1 coordinate 3,407, forward strand.
CTAGGCCTGGCCCCCGAAAAGGCAGTGGCCGGCCACGTTCCCGACGGCGGCCTGGGGGTCCTGATGTTTACCATCGGG
>JAUQXD010001329.1 GCA_030834835.1 Thermoflexales bacterium
GGGCAGGCCGGCCGGTGTAACCGTGGGCAGCGGCACAATCTTGATGAACGGCGGCGTCGGCGACAGCGTGGGGCTGGGCGTCAACGTCGGCGGTGTCGTCGGCGTGAGCGTGGGCACGGGGGTGCGCGTCGGCTGGCCGGGAACGTCCGTTGCCGTCGGCGCGGGCGTGGGCGTAAACTGTGACACGATGGTGCACTCGTAGCTGTACGTGGCCTTTGACTGTTCGCTAAACGGCCGATGGAAGCCCTCGCCCACCAGACCGTACAACCAGCCTTCGTATGTCACGTAATAGCTCACACTGCTGCTCAAATCGCCGGCCGCGCGATTGAAGTCATCCTGGCCGTTAATGCCGTTCATCGTCACATCGTACAAAATCAGGTTGGTGTCGGTGCCGGGCGACAGGCTGAGCGTGCGACAGGTGACTAACATCCCAGGCTTGACGCGCACCTTGAAGAAGTCGTTGTCCCATGAATCGTCGCTCTGGACACATTCGACAAAATTGAGGCCGTCGTATTTCACGCCCAGACCGATGGTCGTGGCCGTATCATAATTATTGTTAGGCTCAAACGCATCGGAGCCGGTACTGCAGGCAAACGGGCCGGGCGTCGGCGTGATTGTTCTGGTGGGCGTGGGGGTGCGGGTCTGGGTAGGCGTCAAAGACGGCGTGGGTGTGGGTGTTGCATTGGAAAATTGCAGTGTATAAAAACCGCCGCTGCACCGCGCTGCAGCATTCAGATGATATATTCGGACGTACATCTGCCCGCTAAATGGGGCCAGAAAACTGAGCACTGTGCTAAAGTCCGCCGTATTGTTATCCGTCGCAATCAGGGTGCGAGAGCTGTCATAGATGTCCATGCCCAGGTTGTAATTTCCGCCCGCATTGTTCGGAATCCCCGCAATTGACACTGAATTGCCTTCAATCAGGTTGAGATAGAAATAGTTATCGATCGTGGCGACATCGACTGAGGTCACCCCGGCCGGAATGAGGGTCTGGGGTACAAGTTGCAGAGTGGTCGCCGGGCTTAACAGCAAGGCCGTGTCAAAGCTTAGGTTTGTCGGCGTGCTAGTCGTCTGGCTCGTCGTCAACGTACACGTGACGCCGGCGGTTGGCGCCAGGAGCATACGCGCCGGGGCTGAATTCTGAACTAGCGGCTGGAGGCGGTCAGCGGCGCGGACGCTCCGCGTCATCGCCAGCAGTAACGCCGCGACGATCAACAGCAAACCGATGGACATCATCCCGATGATGCGAGCACGTTTCATGCGCCTGAGTCCTTTAATCTGACTGATTGCTATTATACATGGAACAACAGCGCGACACAAACAATTGATACTGGACACTGATTGACGGTCATCCGCGCCTATGCTAAGATACCGCCCACTTTATCAGGAGGCCCGTGTGTCCAACCCCGCTCCGACATCAGCCGCTGCGGCTCCTTCAGGAGCTGCCCGCATCCGCGCCAAACGCTGGGCCATTTACCCGACCGCACCCGACGACCAATTTGCCCGGTTTGCCGATTTGCCGCCCGTCGTCGTGCAGATTTTGTACAATCGCGGCCTGACCGATCCCGCCGCCGTAGCGGCCTTCATCCAACCCGATCGCCCCACGCCGCCCGACGATCTGTTTCGGATGGCAGGCATAACGCGCACCGTCGATCGAATTCGGCAGGCGCTTCGCGCCCGCGAACCGATCGCCATCTACGGCGACTACGATGTGGACGGCGTCACCGCCACCGCCCTGCTCGTGCAGACGCTCACCGCCTTCGGCGCGGACGTGCGCCCGTACATCCCGCATCGCGTCGATGAAGGCTACGGCCTCAACATCGAAGCGCTGGAAGCGCTGAAAAAAGACGGCGTGAAATTGGTCATCACCGTCGATTGTGGCACGCGCTCCCTGGCCGAGGTCGCGCATGCCAAAGCGATCGGGCTGGATCTGATCATCAGCGATCATCACATGCCCTCGGATCAACTGCCCGATGCTTACGCGCTCATCAATCCGAAACAACCCGATTGCCCATACCCATTCAAAGAACTGGCCGGGGTCGGGCTGGCGTTCAAGATCGCGCAGGCGCTGCTGATCGTCAATCGCCGCGATGATGCGCAAAAGGTCACGCTGCAAGAAGACGATCTGCTCGATCTGGTGGCGCTGGGCACGGTCGCCGATCTGGCTCCGCTGCTCGACGAAAACCGCTCACTCGTGGCGCGCGGCTTGCGTCAACTGAAAACGACCACCCGCCCCGGTTTGCGTGCATTGATTAATCTTAGCCGCGCCTCGATCATCGACACCACCACGATCGGTTTTGCGCTGGGGCCGCGCCTCAACGCCGCCGGGCGGCTCGATCATGCCCTGAACGCCTATCACATTTTGATG
>JAUQXD010000144.1 GCA_030834835.1 Thermoflexales bacterium
GCGCGGGCAAATTCTGGGCTTAGTTCACGTCATCTGAAGCCGTAAATCGGCGAGAAATGGGCCTGATCGAAGATAGATTTGCCGCCTGTTTGAATCAAATCGATAGATTTGCCGTCTGTTTGAACAAAAATAAGGTGTCAGACATGTAGGGTCTGCTAGATAATGGGACTGGCCAAGGCTAAAACCGCATTTCATCCGGTAAATAATGGGACTGTATCCGGCAGATATGGGTGATCCGCGCCTTTGATGACGCTCGCTCTGTCGCGGCATTTGCTTCTAATCTCGACGCACGCGCCGCGACTCCTGGGGCAATGCGGCCTACCTACCTCAATCTTCTGCCGGCCGCACGCCGCGTCATCAATAGCTCGGGACCGCCTTATTTAGAACACCCTACAGTTCAGCCTGCACATTGAACGAGCCAGCGCATGATGTCATCAAAGTGTTCTTGAATTAACGCGTGGTCGCCCTGGTAGCGGTCGTGATCGATTCGCACCATGCTGCTGGGGTCAACCTATTTTTACTCGTCGTGGCGACTACCGGAGATTGGGTATAATCAATCTGTGCCTACGTCAATTCTAGCCACTAAACTATATATCCCGCCGCCTCGGTCCAACATCGTCCCGCGCCCGCGTCTGATCGAACAACTGAACAGGGGTCACTCTACGGGTCGCAGGCTGACGCTCATCGCTGCCCCGGCCGGTTTTGGCAAGACCACGCTGGTCAGCGAATGGATCGCTGGCTGCGGACGACCGACCGCGTGGCTGTCACTGGACGAAGGGGATAGCGACCCTGTACGCTTTCTAGCCTACCTCATCGCTGCGGTGCAGACGATTGCCCCGAATATTGGCGCAGACGTATTGAGTGCGCTTCAATCGCCTCAGTCACCACCCACCGAAGCGATGCTGACCGCCCTGCTCAATGAAATCGCCGCGCTCCCGAATAATTTCAATCTCGTTCTGGACGACTACCATCTGATTGATTCCAGGCCAAGCGTCGCGCCGACCGTCAACGACGCGCTCACCTTTCTGGTCGAGCACCAGCCGCCGCACATGCACCTGGTCATCACCACCCGTGAGGATCCGAATCTGCCCCTGGCCCGCTTGCGCGTTCGCAACCAATTAACCGAACTGCGCGCCGCCGACTTGCGGTTTAGTCCCGCCGAAGCCGCCGAGTTTCTCAATCAAGCGATGGGACTGAACCTTTCAGTGGAAGACATCGCCGCGCTGGAGGCCCGAACGGAAGGCTGGATTGCCGGTCTGCAATTAGCGGCACTTTCGATGCAGAGTCGCCGGGATGTCGGCGGATTCATCCAGTCATTCACCGGGGATCACCGGTATATTGTGGATTATCTGGTTGAGGAGGTCCTCAAGCGCCAGCCTGAACCGGTTAGAAACTTCCTGCTCCAGACGGCCATCTTAGACCGATTGACTGGCTCGCTCTGTGAGGCCGTTACCGGCCAATCAGGCGGCGCGGCGCGCCTGGAGACTTTGCAGCGGGGCAACTTCTTCCTCATTCCGCTGGATGATCAGCGTCACTGGTATCGCTATCATCATCTGTTTGCCGACGTGCTGCGGATGCACTTGCAGGCGGAGCAGCCCGATCACGTCCCGGCGCTGCATCGATGCGCCAGTGAGTGGTACGAGCAGAACGGTTCGCCGGTTGATGCAATCCGGCACGCGTTGGCTGCCAAAGATTTCGATCGAGCGGCGAACTTGATCGAGCTGGCTGCGCCCGACATGCGCCAGAGTCGGCAGGACGCCACGCTGCTCGGCTGGATGAAGGCGCTGCCTGACGATCTATTCCGGGCCAGGCCAGTGCTCAACGTTGAGTATGTCGGAGCGTTACTGAGCAACGGCCAGCCGGAAGGTCTTGAAGACCGCCTGCGGGATGCCGAACGCTGGTTGGATACAACAGCCGACGGGCGTCCGCGATCCGAAGTCGCGCCGGCTGAGATTCGTCCTGAGCCAGGTCGAAAGATGATCGTGATGGACGAAAAAGAGTTTCGGCGTCTGCCGGGGTCGATCGCCATGTATCGTGCCGCGCAGGCCCTGGCTCGGGGCGATGTGCCCAGCACCGTGATACATGCTCAGCAGATACTCGACTTCGCAGCGGAGGATGATCACATCTTGCGCGGAGCGGCAGAAGCGATCCTGGGACTCGCCGCCT
>JAUQXD010001330.1 GCA_030834835.1 Thermoflexales bacterium
GACAACACGGTCGGCTGGCGCAAGGTCATTCTGCCATTCAGCACCTTCAAGCGCAGCGCCACGCAGCCCGTCAACGCGCCTGACGACGGCCTGACGCTGACACAGGTGCAAGGCTATCGCTTTGATCTGGCGGCAGCACCGTTAGCCAAAGCGGCTGCAACCACCGGCGCGTTCTATCTTGATGATGTCCGGCAGACGGCTATCTTGAAGTTGTATCTGCCGATCATCCGGCGCTAAGTTCGATAAGAGCCCCCTCGGAGACAGTGTCTTCTTCGAGGGGGCAACCAGCGATTGAAATCGCGCCTTGAGAGCCGTTGGCTGATCGTCCACCTGCGTGGACGAGTTCGCCAGTATGGATGGGGACTTCGTCGGCGTAGACCGACGATCGGCAGAACGCACTCAAGGCGCGACTTCCAGTCGCCAACCCAGTTGTGAGATAATGCAAGCACTTATCTTTCTTGATGAGCGTGATTCTGTGAGCCACTCCTGCTTCGATCAACATGGCCGCTTCATTCTCGCCAACTACACGATGGCGCGGCCCTTTGCCAGTTTTCTGCCCGGTATCGCGGGACCGCTGGGCATCCCCATGTGGGTCTTCTATGTGAATCGCGGGCAGGCCATCGCCAGTTTCGGCGTGGGCAGCAAAGACACGCCCATCCTTGAATTTCAACCGGCCAACAAAGCCTATCAACAAACACCGTATCTGGGCTTCCGCACTTTTCTCAAACCCAATGCCGATCTCATCTACGAACCGTTTTCATCTTTAACCGCGTTCGATCGTCACATGGCGATCGGCATGAACGAACTGGAGTTGCAAGAGGTCAATCCATCGATCGGCTTACAAACCAACGTCGTCTACTTCACCGTCCCCAATGCCAATTACGCGGGCCTCGTGCGCCAAGTCACGCTGAAGAATATCTCGGCCAACCTGATCGATCTCGAAATCCTCGACGGCCTGCCCGCCGTCAGTCCGTACGGCGTCAACAACACCGTCCTGAAAGAAATTGGCCGGACCGTCGAAGCGTGGATGGAAGTCTTCAATCACACCACGGGCGTGCCCTTCTATCGCCTGCGCGCCAGCGTCGCCGACAGCGCCGAAGTCGAAACGATCGAAGCCGGGCATTTTGCTTTAGCCTTCGCTAATTCCGATCAACTGCCCGCGCTGATCGATCCCAACGTCGTCTTTGGACAGAACACATCCTTCAGCATCCCCGATCGGTTTGGCGCGACCTCGTTGGCCCGGCTGTTGAGCGAGCGCCAGATCACCACCGGTAAAACACCGTGCGCGTTCTTCGGCACGACGGCCGCGCTCGCGCCCGATCAATCGATTACGCTTCACAGTGTTTACGGGCATGTCAGCCATCAGGCTAAACTTGCCGCAATTCAAACCCACCTGAGCGATGCCACCTGCTTTGCCGAAATGCGCGCTCGCTCGAACGCGCTGACCCGGCAACTCACCGACGTGATCGACACGCACACATCCGATCCGCTGTTCGATGCCTACTGCCGCCAGACCTTCCTCGATAACGTCATTCGCGGCGGCTGGCCGATCACGTGGGAGTCGCGTCCTTCGACTTCAGGGCGGACGCATGCTGAGCGGAATGCAGTGGAGTCGAAGCACGTCCGCCCTTCCGCTCAGGATGCTAGTGTCAAAGTCTATCACCTCTACTCGCGCAAGCACGGCGATCTGGAACGCGACTACAACGCCTTCGCCCTCGCCGCCGAATACTACTCGCAGGGCAACGGCAACTATCGCGACGTGAACCAGAATCGCCGCAACGATGTCTTCTTCAATCCGCGCGCCGGCGATTTCAACGTGCGGATGTTCATGAGCCTCATCCAGGCCGACGGCTACAATCCGCTGGTCACGCAGGGCAGCACCTTCACGCTGACGCCCGATCAACAAGCGATCGTTCTAGAATTCGTTGCCCAGCCGGAATTACTGCGCTCCGTGCTGGCGCGTCCCTTCACGCCGGGCAAGCTGCTCAAGCACATCGTCGACCAGGAAATTCAACTGCGCATGCTGAGCGAACCGCAGGGGA
>JAUQXD010000145.1 GCA_030834835.1 Thermoflexales bacterium
GAGAAGGGAGTGCACCCTCTCCCTTTTAGGGAGAGGGCTGGGGTGAGGGTCGATTTACTCTTCGTACAACAACACCTGCATCGTATCGACCGCCGCCTTCAACTTCTCCGCGCCGCCAAACAGCGCGGCGATCTCCGACACGCTGCCGTGCATATCGAGCGGCGGCACGCGCAGCGTCAACGGCAAATGATCGGTCAATTCGCGCAGGCCCACATCGGCATACTTGTCCAGCAGTTCATCCAAGATCGCGCGGGCGGCGGGCGTATAAGCGTTGAAGAAGTTGGGCTTGCTGTGTCGCAGTTTCTCGGCGCGCTCGCGGCGCGACACCAGCGGCGCATTATACGCCACGTGCAGCAGCACATCCAACGCATCGGCGTGGTCGTGATGCGTGATCTGCGCCAGATGATCCAGATCGATGCCGCGCTGCTCCAGGGCCGCGATGATCTCGGCGCGCTGCTCGGCGATGGGCCACGTCTCGCGCAGGTGTTCGGCGGTGGGTGACAGGCGGCGGACATGATCGCGTACGTAGTCCGTAAACGACACCGTGCGCAAGACGTTATCCTCGGCATCCAACTCAAACGCCTGCTCGCCCACGATATACACCGGCACGCCATCGACGTAGAATTTGCGCGGCGCGGCCACGCGCCCATCGTCCAACGTCACGCCCTGCGGTCCGATCTGATAATCACCCGCCTCGTCATCAGGCTTTAGCGTGCCGGTCTCGGTGTCTTCACTCTCGATGATTTCGCCCGTTTCAGCATCGACTTTTTGACGGGTCACGCGCACCGGATCGCCGTCGAAGGCCGGATCATAAAACAAGCGCGTTGCGCCGGTGTAATCGATGATGGTGAACCACACCTTGCCCTTCTCTTCCAGCACGCGCGTACCGCGCCCGATGATCTGCTTGAAATCCGTCATCGAACTGATGGGCTTGAACAACACGATATTGCGCACGGTGGGCGCATCGACGCCGGTGGTCAACATCTGCGACGTGGTCACGATGACGGGCGCTTCGGTTTCGGGATCGGAGAACTCGTCCAGAAAGCCGCGCCCCTCTTTGCCTTCATCCGATACGACGCGCACCACGTAATCCTTGTGGATTTTAGTCAGGTCGCTGTTAGCATTGACTAATGCCTGCCGCATATCGAGCGCGTGTTCCTGATCGACGCAGAACACGATCGTTTTGTCGTAGCGATGGGTGGACTTCAGATAGTTGGTCAAATGCGCGGCGACCGCTTCGGTGCGGCTCAACAGCGAGATCAGCCGTTCAAAGTCCCTGGTGCCATACATCCCCGGCGGCACTTCGCGCCCGAAGCGATCCAGCACGCCCGGATCGATCTGCATCCCCTGCGCGTCCACATCCAGCAGCACGCGCTGCACGCGGTACGGCGCGAGGAAGCCATCGTCGATGCCTTGCCGCAAACTGTAGGTGTAGATCGGTTCACCGAAATAGGAATAAGTATCGGCGTTGTCCTGTCGTTTCGGCGTGGCCGTCATGCCGATCTGTTGCGCGGCGTCGAAATATTCCAGAATCTTGCGCCAGTTGCTTTCGTCGCGCGCGCTGCCACGATGGCATTCATCGACGATGATCAAATCGAAGAAGTCACGCGGATATTGCTCATACAAGGCTGGCCCGCCGCCATTGCCGGTCAACGCCTGATATAACGCGAAGTACACTTCGCGGCTTTTGGTGGCCTCGCCCTGAATCTTATGCAGTGCTTCGCCTAACGGGCTAAACGTGCGATCTTTGGCTTGATCGATCAACACGTTCCGATCGGCCAGATACAAAATGCGTTTCTTGCGTTTGGTCTTCCACAACCGCCACACGATCTGAAAAGCGACGAAGGTTTTGCCTGTCCCCGTCGCCATGGTGATCAATATCCGCGGCTGGCCGCGTATCACCGCCTCCACCGCGCGATTGATTGCAATC
>JAUQXD010001331.1 GCA_030834835.1 Thermoflexales bacterium
TGATGAAGGTCCGGTATTGCCCCACCGTGATCGGATATCGCGCGATCCAGTAGGTGTAGTTGAAATCCATTTTCTTGGAACTGGCGACCGGTTGTTCGCTGTCCATCAGGAAATTAGTGTTTCGACGGCGGGCACCCATGAAAAATGATCCGGCGGGGACTTCTACAAAGCCCCAGAACGGTTCTGGTTTGCCCTGATACTGGCGCGGCAAATACAGGAACTCGGCGTCGAAGCGCGGATCACCCAATCGCGCCAGCGCATCGCCGGCCTCTGATCGTTCGCGCGGGGACAGGCTGCCCTGTTCGACTATGCGCAGCAGCCAGCGGCGCGTGCGCCGGATGATGGCCTCGTAGTGCGGCAGGCCGTCGGCTTTGTCGGTGAGCCGCAGTTCCACCAGCGCCATGCCGACGAGCGTGGCGATCTGCAACTGCCGCTCGCTGATCTCGCCGCTTACATCGTCGGGACTTTCAGGCAGCAGGATACCGATCATCGAGGTGGCGCTGCTGAGGCCGCCCTGCTTGGCCTTGCCCACGCCCAGCAGAAAGACTTCTTGCCACCAGCGCGCGTCTTCTTGCAGCAGATGTTGCAGCCGTTCGGCAAATTGCGGTTGATTGGCCAGATAGCACGCCGCCAGATATTCTTGAAACGAGCGGTGCGGAAACGTGTAGACGCCATTACGTCGCGCGATAAGCAAACCGGCACGGTCTTTCAGGTAGTGCAGCAATGATTCGGGATCGAGGTTGCGCAGCAGTGATTTGAAGGCGACCAGCACTTCGCCCTCGGAAATATCGGCGGGTTCTTCGTCGCGCACCAGTTCCTTGCGCTGCCGATCATGCACGGCAAAGGCCAGCGCTTCCAGCGCGGTGCGGATGCGCTCTTCGCCCACGCGCAGCGTCTGTGTGATGCCCGGCTCAACAACCGGTTCGCCGCCGGGGCCTTTGACCTCGCGCGCGCGCTGCCAGCGGCCCAACAGCAACTTCACGGTCTCTTCGTACAGATCGGCGCGATCTTCGGGCAGCTGCCCCCAGCTGGAGTGGAGCGTGGCCATCAACGTCAACAACAGCGGGCGCGAGGCCAGATCGGCCAGGTAGGGGCGTTCTTTGAGCACCAGGAACAGACGGCGGCCTTTGTCGTGAGCGGTCTCCTGATTCCAGCCGGTGGACAGGCGCACGGCCTGATACCAGCGCGTGATGAAGCGTTCGACCTGATGCTCGTTGAACGGCGCCAGCGCCAGAATCGAGAAGTCTTCCAGATGCCACCTGCGATCGGCGTAGGCGTACGGTCGGGCGGTCACCAGAATCCGCGATCGATCACGCGGTAACAGTCCCGCCAGTTCTCGGACCGCTTCCAACAGTGTCTTGCGGCGCTGCTGCGCCTCGGGCACTTCGTCCAGACCATCCAGCAGAATGAGGCCGCCTTCATTGAGCAGGCGTTCTTGCAGGTAAGGCAGCAGGCGTTGGGCGGCCGCCTCGCCCAATCGGATGGTGATGTCATCTTGCAGCGCGTCCCACAGCATATGGGCCGTGCCCCGTTCGACATCGGCGCCGATGTGGCGCGCGGCCGCTTCGCGCAGGATCAGCCGCACCGGCAACAGGTTGCGCAATGATTTAGGGAGCGCGGCGGGATTGTTGATGACCAGATAAGCCAGATAGTTGATGAAGGTCGTTTTGCCCGAGCCGGGATCGCCCAACAGCACGGCCCACGTGTTGTCGGAGTCGGCCAATGTGTCCAGCAGGCTGGTGCGCTGCCGGCCCTCGCCGCGTGACAGGCGCGCCGCCCAGGCGCGCTCGTTGTCGCTGTCGTGCATGGGTTCGATCACATCCAGATCGATGTAGATGTCGGGCAGGGGGATCATCTGTTCGCCGCTGGTTCGCACAAACTCCTTGTCGATGACGCCCAACGGCAGGCGACGGCACTCGGCCGCCAGCGATCGATAGTAGGCTTGCAGCAGTTTCTCCGGCGCTTCTCGATCCGCCCCCACAATGATGGAACTAACGGAACTATCGACCAGCACCACGCCCGCGTTATTGCCACTGACCGAAGCGCTGGCGATCTTGTCGCGCCCGACGACATCGCGGCCAATTGAGGCGGTCTCAGCCGCAATCGATACGCCGCCGCTGATCGAACTGATCTGCGCCTGCAATTCCGCGCGTTTTGCATCGACCACGGCGTCGCCCAGCAGCTGCCGCAGTGATTCCAGTTTGGCGATCTGCTCGTTCAGTTCGGTCACGACTTGCTCGGATTGGCTCATACTCACACCCATCGATCGAATTAGCGCAGATTGTCTTCAAAAAAGCGGGTCACACGCTGGCGATATTCGTCCGGTTGAAGCGCCTGAATCTCGCGATGCGCGGCCTGGGGCACGCGCCAGATGTCTCTGGGTTCGCCCGCGCGCCGACAGAGCAGCTCGACCTCAACACGTGGAGCAAACGGATCACGCTCGCCGTAAATCAGCAACAGCGGCCGTGGCGCAACCCGATCGATCCAGCGCACCGGATCGGCTTCAAACAGATTCTTGCCCAGTCGCAAACCGGCCGTGACTAAAATGAGCCGCGCGATCGAGTACGATAGTCCATCGGGCAAGCCGCGTTCGCTCAGACCGGCGGCCACCGCCGTCACGATGTGCACAAAGGCCGAATCAGCCGCAACGGCGTCAATATCGGGACAGATGGCGGTGGTTGACAACGCCACCGCGCCGCCCATCGACAGACCCAATACCCCGATTTTGGTCGTACCCCGCGCTCTGGCGTACTCCACCGCGGCGATTAAATCATAGCGCTCGTCATAACCCAGCGTCGTGATTTGACCGTCACTGCGGCCATGCGCGCGCCAGTCGAATATTAGCACATTCAGGTCTAAATTGTGAAACCACGGTAAGAATGCCATGTCGGCGTCCATCGAGCCGTTAGCGCCGGGGCAGATGACGACCGTTGGGGCCGCCGCAGCTGATCGGGCGGGGACGTACCACCCACGCAGGGTTGTGCCATCCCCCGATTGGAACTCGACTTCTTCAAAGGCTAAATCGTAATCGGCGGGTGAGGCAGGCGGATCGGGCTTGCGCCGCGCCATCAGATAGTTGGAACCGAGGTAGGCGAGGAGGGTGAGCGCGATGAGCAGGACACTGATGGCAAATAAAAGGTAGAACATGCCGGCGTGGTGCGTGGTGCGTGATACGTGGCGTGAATTACCTCACGCAACACGCATCACGCATCACGGGTAAGCCTTGAAAGACTGTTTGTTTTCAACCGATCAAACGTCCCATCAAAGATCGATTGCCGAATTTGCCGCATCGTGTTCAAGAGAAAATGCAAATTATGGATCGACGCCAGATACAGCCCGACGATTTCTTTGGCGACCATGAGGTGGCGGATGTAGCCGCGCGAAAAGTGCGTGCAGGCATAGCAAGTGCAGCCATCTTCGATCGGGCTGTGATCTTCCGAGAGCGACAGGTTGCGCAAGTTGATGCGGCCGGTGTTGGTCATCGCCGCACCGTGGCGGGCCAATCGCGTGGGCAGGACGCAATCGAAGATGTCCACGCCGCGCGCCACCGCTTCGAAGAAATCTTCGGCAGTGCCCACGCCCATAAGATAACGCGGCTTGTTTTCGGGCAAAATCGGATCCATCAAATCAAGCACGCTGTGCATCTGCGCTTTCGTTTCGCCCACGGCCAACCCGCCGATGGCATAGCCGGGAAAGTCAAGGTCCATCAGGAAGCGGGCTGATTGCTCGCGCAGATCGGGAAAGACCCCACCCTGCACAATGCCGAACAGCGCCTGATCCGTTCGAGTCTGGGCCTGTTTGCAGCGCTCGGCCCACAGGTGCGTGCGGCGCAGGGCTTTCTCATTCACTTCGCGCTGCGTCGGTGGCGGACACTCATCGAGCACCATCATGATGTCCGCGCCCAGATTCTCTTCAATGGCGATGACTTTCTCCGGCGTGAAACGATGGATGCTGCCATCAAGGTGCGATCGAAACGTGACGCCATCGTCATCGACCTTGCGCAAATCTTGCAGCGAGAAGACCTGAAAGCCGCCGGAGTCGGTGAGCATAGGGCCGTCCCAGCCCATGAAACGGTGTAAACCACCCATGCGCGCTACCAACTCATCGCCGGGTCGTAAGTAAAGATGATAGGTGTTCGACAGCACCAGCGTCGCGCCGAGGTCTTTCAGATCGCGCGGGGGCACACCCTTTACGGTCGCCGCCGTGCCGACCGGCGCAAAGACCGGCGTGAGAATATCGCCGTGGGGTGTGTGGAACACTCCGGCGCGGGCGCGGCCGGTTTGAGCGAGTAAATTGAACTGGAACGTATTATCCATCAGGGACGAATCTGGACGTGTGGATATGATCGAATTCGGCCATCCAGTGTAACCAGTGGGCAATCGTAGATGCGCGCCGTCGCGACGATGATCTGATCGGCGGGATCGCGGTGAAACGCGCCGGGCAGGCGGGTGGACTCAACGGCAATCTGAGGAGTCAAGTCGAGCAACTGCACACCAGGATAGGCCAGCGCCAGATCAAGCCAAACATCAATCGGTTGAGGAAGAATTAACCGGCCAAGTTCGACCAGTTTGGCAACTTCCCAGCAAGAGATAGCGCTGATGCCCAATCCAGTCGGCTCATTGGCGGCGATGAAGTCCCGACATTCAGCGGTGAGTTGCGCATCGTCATGCACCCACCACACCCAGATGTGGGTGTCAAGCACAATCACGCCAGCGCCTCCCAATTAGGCTCAGCCGGTTCAAAGGGTTCGACGTAGGTCACGGGTGTGCCGCGCAAGGCGTAACTTTCCGCAGCCGGCAGGGGTTGCGGCTGAATCAAAATGATGACTTCAATCGCCTGACCGGCGCGCAGCGGCAGATTGTTGAGTAGCAGCGTGCCATTTTGCTGAAGTTTGGTTTTAACGCGAAGTGCTTCCATCAGGCTCTCTCCCGGATCAAGCTTACCTCAATTATACGCTACTTCCTTGCCTGGGCGGGACATACGGACTTATTTGAAATGGCTGATGGCGTTCAGCGCCTCGTCGATAGGCGTGCAGATCCACTCGGCGGTGTGGCGATATTTGGCCTGAAAATACAGGCTGCGCAGAAAGTGCTTGACGTTGATGTGTCGCGTGCGCCACTCGCCGACGCGCTCGATGGGCGCGAACGACTTGATCCACGGTTCGAGGTCACGCTCGATCAACACGCCACGTCCGAACAAACTCAGCACGGCGTAGGCTAAACGCTCGTCTTCCTCGGCGACGAAGGCGACATCGGCGGCGAGCAATTTAGCCTTGATCGCGTCGAGGATGCGCAGCAGCCCATCCCGATCGATCTCCTCGCATTGCGCGAACTCGTCTAATAAATCGGCGGTGTGCGCGACGGCATGCGCCCAGCCCTTAACTTCAACATAGCCGCGCAGATCGCGTTCCACCTCGAAGTAGCGCAGGACGGTATCGAGTGCGGTGCGTATTTCGTGCTGCGTGAAGATGGGCGTCAGGCGATGATGGTAAATCGGCAGCACGGCGAGCAAAATCGAAAACGAGCGCGTGAAGACCGAATCGGTATCGCGTTCGCCCAGACCGAAGAAAAGGTGATTTTGATCGAGTGCCGTATTCAGGATGGCGCGATACTGATCGGGTGTGTACAGCTCGGCACGCGCCCATTTGGTGAAGGCCGTGTAGATCAGATCGTCGCGCAGCTCGGGGTCAATCGCGCCGAGATGGGCCAGCATCGCCAGTGAGACTTGCCAGTAATCTCCGCCATCTGGCGCGCTGTCCGGCACGCGATAGTCATTCGCGACGATGGCGTGCAACTGTGATTTGAGTTCGGCTTCGGTGAGCATGAAGGCAATTATAGCATGCTGAATCAGCGAATCGGCGGCGCTGATGTTATACTTGCTGCAATTCTGAACGGGTGTAATGACGATGACGACGGATATCCAACTTCCAATCGCTAACTTCCAATATCCACCTCGCCCCACCTGGGCTGAAATCGATTTGTCGGCCTCCTATCACAACATCCGCCGCATTTGCGAGATGGTCGGACCGAAGGTGAAAGTGTTGTCAATGGTGAAGGCCGAAGCCTACGGCCACGGCCTGAGAGCCATCTCGCAGACGGCGGAGAAAGCGGGCGCGTCGATGTTGGGCTTTGCGTCTTTATCGGAAGCGCTGACGCTTGAGCCACGCGACGTGTCGATTCCCAAACTCGTCGTGGGCTGGACCCCGGGATTTCTGGCTGAATCAGCCATTCGCAACGATGTGGCGTGCATGGTCTGTGACCTTGAAACGGCGACTGAATTTGCGCGAACGGCACAGGCGTTGGGCATGGTCGCGCATGTTCATGTCAAGGTCGATACCGGCATGGGGCGCCTGGGTTTTCTGCCTAATGAGGCGGTTGAGGCCATTGCCACAATTGCAGCGATGCCGGGTTTGGTGTTGGATGGCGTGTTCACGCACTTCGCCAAAGCCGATGAGGCTGATCCCGTGTACACCTATCAACAATTCGAGAAGTTCAAGCACATCCTCGGCGAAGTCGAAGCGCGCGGTATTCACGTGCCCATCAAGCACTGTGCCAACTCACCGACGATTCTGCGCTTCCCCGAAATGCACCTCAATATGGTGCGGCCCGGCATCATTCAGCACGGCCTCGATCCCAGCGACGATGTGCTGTGCCCCGGTGACTTCAAGCCGGTGTTGACGCTGAAGACGATGGTTGCTTCGGTGAAAATCATGCCGCCTGGTTCACGCATCTCGTATGGCGGCACGTACATCACCCGCGACACCGAGCGCATCGCCGTGATCCCGATCGGGTATGCAGATGGCTTCCGGCGCAAGCCCAACAACTGGAGCGAGGTGCTGGTGCGCGGTCGTCGGGCGCCGATCGTCGGTCGGGTGTGCATGGACCAGTGCATGATCAACGTGTCGCACATTTCTGACGTGGCCCTCGGCGATGAAGTCGTGTTGATCGGCGCGCAGGGTGACGATCGGATTCGTGCCGAGGACGTGGCCGTTAAGCTGGGCACGAACAACTATGAGACCACCTCGATGGTGATGGCGCGGGTGCCGCGGATTTATCTGGCCGAATGACACCGGCCACGTGTGACAATCTGCGTTTGACAGGCGCTGCGCTTCTGGCTACAATCACACTGTAACTTCGCACCAGTCACCGGCACCAGACGAGAGCGCGGATCAGCGATCCGCCACCGAAGGGGCAAGCGGCATCGATGGCTGAATCGATCCGGCGAAACTCTCAGGTCAAGCAACTCTGCGGCCGAACCTCCTGAAGACGTTCGACAGGGGACACACAGCGGATGTGTGTCCCCTGTTTTATTTCGCACTCAAATCCAAAAATTCACAGAGGAGCGTAGCATGAATACCCCCACCGATCTGAAGTATGCCAAGTCCGATGAATGGATCCGCCCCGGCACCGGCGAAGTCGGCCTGACCGATTACGCGCAGGGCCACCTCAGCGACATCGTCTATGTGGAACTGCCGGAAGTCGGCGCGAGCGTGACACAGGGCGCGTCGTTCGGCTCGATCGAGTCGGTCAAGGCCGCGTCCGATCTGAACAGCCCGGCCAGCGGCACGATTGCAGCCGTCAACGACGATCTGGGCAGCGCGCCCGAAGTCGTCAACAGCGATCCGTATGGCAAGGGCTGGATCATCAAAGTGGATGTCAGCGACGCGGGCGAACTCGCCGGCCTGATGGATGCAGCGGCGTATGAAGCCTATTGCGCGGAGCGCGGCTAACCTCACCTACCCCCTGGCCCCCTCCCTCTCCTGATTGTTCAATCAGGAGAGGGAGGGGGTTGGGGGAGGGTGAGGCCCAAGGAGTCTCCTATGACCTACATCCCCCACACCGAACGCAATCGCGCCGAGATGCTGGCCGCGATTGGCGTCAACTCGCTGGAAGAGTTGTTCCCGGCCGTTCCTGACAAATACAAATTCCCTGAAATGCGCCTGCCCGCCGCGCTCTCTGAAATGGAGACGTGGTGGGAGATGCAGGGCCTCAGCGAAGCCAACGCCGACGTCAATCACTACGCGTGCTTCCTGGGGGCGGGCGCGTACAACCACTACGTGCCGCACACCGTCGATTACGTTTTGCGCCGCGGCGAGTTCTATACCGCTTACACACCCTATCAGCCGGAGATCAGCCAGGGCACATTGCAGGCGATGTTCGAATATCAGTCGATGATTTGCCAACTCACCGGCATGGATGTGAGCAACGCCAGCCACTACGATGGCGCAACCTCGATGGCCGAAGGCGTATTGATGTCGATGACGGCGACCAAAGGCAATCGTAAGAAGATCGTGATGTCGCCCGCCGTTCATCCCCAATACCGATCGGTTCTGCGCACCTACACGCAGGGCATGGGCGTGACCATCGTCGGCGATGATAAACTCAAAAACGATTTGCCTGATCTGTTGAAGTTGTTGGACAAAGACACGGCCTGTCTCGTCATTCAAAGCCCCAACTTCTTTGGCCAGATCGAAGACGTCAAGGGCCTCGCGGATGCCGTGCACGCGGTCGGCGCGTTGTTGATTGTCGTGACTGATCCGATCTCGTTGGGCATCCTGACGCCGCCCGGCCAGTATGGCGCGGACGTGGTCGCCGCCGAGGGCCAATCTTTGGGCATTCCGCTCTCGTATGGCGGGCCGTATCTGGGCATCTTCGCCACGAAGCAGGCTTACGTCCGCAAGATGGCCGGTCGCTTGATCGGAGAGACGGTCGATGCCGACGGCAAGCGCGGCTTTGTGCTGACGCTGTCCACGCGCGAGCAGCACATCCGCCGCGAGAAGGCCACGTCGAATATCTGCACGAATCAGGGCTTGTTGGCGCTGGCTGCCGCGACGTACATGGCGACGGTGGGTAAGTGCGGCCTGGATGCGGTGGCGCGACTGTGCTGGCACAAGAGCCACTACGCGGCGAAGAAGATCGATGCGCTGGACGGCTTCAAAGTGTTGAGCGGCAAGCCGTTCTTCAAAGAGTTCGTCGTGAAACTGCCGAAGCCGACCGAGGCGGTGAACGAATTCCTGCTGGATGAATTCGACATCATCGGCGGTTACGATCTGGGTCAGGACTATCCGCACTTGATGAATCACATGCTCGTGGCGGTGACTGAAACCAACAATAAGCAAGAGATCGACGATCTGGTGACCGGTCTGAGTGAAGCGGCGGAGCATCTAGCATGAATACTCAAGAACCCTTAATCTACGAAATCAGTTCCTCTGGCCGCTGCGGCGTGGATATGCCGCTGCCCGATGTGCCCGAGACGGCGATTCCGGCCGAGTTGTGCCGCACGGAATTGGGCCTGCCGGAACTGTCGCAGTTGGATGTGGTGCGCCACTACATGAACCTGTCGCAGTTGAACTACAGCATCGACGGCGGCTTCTACCCGCTGGGGTCGTGCACCATGAAATACAACCCCAAGATCAACGAAGACGTGGCGCGGCTGAACGGCTTTGCCTTTACGCATCCGCTGCAAGATCCGTACACGGTGCAGGGCAACCTGGCGATCATGTTCCACTTGCAGGAGTGGCTCAAAGAGATCGGCGGTTTTGCGGCGGTGACGCTGCAACCGGCAGCGGGCGCGCACGGCGAATTCACCGGCATCCTGATCATGCGCAAATATCACCTCGATCGCGGCGATACCAAACGCAACGTGATCTTGATCCCCGATTCGGCGCACGGCACCAATCCCGCCTCGTCGGCGATGAGCGGCTT
>JAUQXD010001332.1 GCA_030834835.1 Thermoflexales bacterium
TACGTTAAAATCCACGTGTTGGGGTCCAGTTCTTTCAACCGCGTTTCCAGGTCGTTCAGCGGAATGGGCACCGCGCCGGGGATGTGGCTGCTGGCATACGAGTCGGCATCGCGCACATACAGATAAACGGCCTGCTTCAGATCGTAAGCGGCTTTGGCGTCGCCCAGGCTCACGCGCACGATCTCCGGGGAGGGCACGTCGGCGGTTGTCGTGGGCGCAGCTTGCGGCACACTTGCTTGCGGCGCAGTATTCTGCGGCGCAGCAGACTGCGGCATCGTCGCCGCCGGGCCGCCGCCGGGCAGGGCGCTCAGGATCAAGATCGCCCCGGCCGCGATGATGACGATCGATCCGATGATGAGTATCAGACGTTGATTCGAGTTGGACATTCAACCTCCCCTGGGTAGATTAGATCGCTGCCAGCACCGGCTGATCGGCGCTGATTTCGTGGACGACCTCGCCCTCGACGACGGTCATGACCAGGTTGAAGCTAAAGTTGAGCAGAACCAGATCGGCATCCTTGCCTGGCTCAAGGCTGCCTTTGGTCTGCGCCACGCCGATCGATTTCGCGGCGTTCCAACTGGTCATCGGCCACGCTTCGCACAACGACAGGCCGGTGGCGGCCATGATGTTGCGCAGCGCGCGATCCATCGTCAACACGCTGCCCGCCAGCGTGCCGTCGGGCAGGCGCGCCGCTCCGTCGCGCACGGTGATGGTGCGATCATCGACTTTGTAATCGCCGTCGGACATGCCCGCGCCCCGAATCGCATCGGTGACCAGGATCACTCGATCGGGGCCTTTGACCTTGACCAGCACTTTCATCGCGGCGGGATGCACGTGGATGTTATCGGCGATCAATTCCGCATAGAGGTGATCGCTCGTCATCACCGCGCCGACCGCGCCCGGCTCACGATGGCTGAGGCCCGTCATCGCGTTAAACGTGTGGGTCGCCTGGCGCAGACCGTGTTCGACGGCGTTCAATATCTGGTGGTAGGTGGCTGCGGTATGCGCGGCCGAGACCGTGATGCCGCGCCGCACACACTCGTCGATGAGCCACACATTCTCCGGGAATTCCGGGGCCAGCGCCACCAACTTCACGTGATTCTGATCGAGCAGGGCGCGTACTTCGATCGGATCGGCGCGGCGAATATGCTGTGGAGCCTGCGCGCCGGATTTGCCCGCGTTGAGATATGGTCCTTCCATATGCGCGCCCAGGATCGTCGCGCCGGTGGGCACACGCCCGGTCAGTTCCGTTATCACGTCCAGCGCACGCGCCGTATCCTCGCGCGAGGCCGTCCAGGTGGTGGGCAGAAAACTGGTGACGCCATGCTGCGCGTAGAACTGCGCCATTGTGTGCAGCGCGGCGGGCGAGGCGTCCATCGTGTCGCAGCCACAGGCGCCGTGGACGTGCAGATCGATGAAGCCAGGCACCAGATGCAGGCCGCTCGCATCGATGATGCGCGTTGCGGTGACATCGAGCGAAGGCGGCGGCTGCCCCGGCCCGATCAGGCGGATGCGCGAGCCGTCAGTCAGCAGCCAGCCAGGCTCGTAGACCTGATCGGGCGTGTAGACGCGCGCGTTGATGAAGAGCAGTCGGGCGGACAAGTCGGCTGTCATGAATAACCTGTCGGCAATTGAAGGATGTGGGACTGCGTGCTATTATAGATCACAACTCAGATTTCGATAGGACTTACCGCATGACGATTTCGATTCTGCAGCAAGAGATTGATGAGCAGCCCGCCGCCGTGGAACGATTTCTGGCCGATCAATCCGCTACCGCCGATCGGCTGGTGAACGACCTGAAGCGGCATAACATCCAGTACGTGTTGATCGCCGCGCGCGGCACATCGGACAATGCGGCGCGCTATGCCCAGTATGTGTTCGGCGCGTACAATCATTTGCAAGTGGCTTTGGCGACGCCGTCGTTGTACACGTTGTATGGCACGCCGCCCGATCTGCGCGGGGCGTTGGTGGTGGGCATCTCGCAATCGGGCCAGTCGCCGGACATCGTGAGTGTGCTAGCGGCGGGGCGCGCGCAGGGCCGGCCCACGCTGGCGATCACTAACGCGCCAGCTTCGCCGCTGGCGCAGGCCGCCGATTGGATACTGCCGCTGGGCTGCGGCGAGGAGAAAGCTGTGGCGGCGACTAAGACCTACACCACATCACTGGCCGCGCTGGCGCTGCTCTCGACGGCGTTGAGCGGCGATGCGGCGCGTCGATCGGAGTTAGCGCGTGTGCCGGATTGGATGCGGCAAACGCTGAGCAGCATCGAGCCGCGGATGGCGCGCGTGGAGCGTTATCGGTACGCGGGGCGGAGTGCCGTCATCGGGCGCGGCTTTAACTATGCCACCGCGTTTGAGGTCGCGTTGAAGATCAAAGAGCTGACGCGCGTCGTGACCGAGTCGTATTCGTCGGCCGATTTTCTGCATGGGCCAATTTCGGTGCTGGAAGCGGGCTTCCCATTGATCGTGGTCGCGCCGAGCGGCCAGACGTTGAATGATCTGACGACGTTTGCAGCGGAGGCGAAGCGGCTCGGCGCGGAGCTGATCGTGATCAGCGATAGCGACGGTGTTTTGTCGTTGGCGCAATTGCCACTGGCTTTGCCCAGCAGCATTCCCGAATGGCTCTCGCCGCTGATGGCGGTGCTACCGGGTCAGTTGTTTGCGATGCATCTGGCGGCGGCGAAAGGCTTGAATGTGGATGCGCCAGCGGGGTTGAAAAAGGTGACGGAGACGAGGTAAGTCCCACAGGGATGCTGCGCGATGACGAGTGATACGTACTGCGTACTGCGTGTTGCGTGAGGCCTGACAGGTTTTCGATAGGGTGTCTATCTTCAATAGGTTCCGGCCGAAAACCTGTCAGGTCTTGCCTGAAGCGGATGGCGGTTCTTCAGCGGATTGCGGAAGCGGATAATCGGATGGGATATGGCGCGACTGTTATCCGTTTATCCGCTGTTGGCCTCCGCTGATGACTGTCATCCGTTGCCCTACGGAATGATCAACTGCTGCCCTACCTGCAGATCGTCGCTGGTCAGGCCGTTGGCGGCCTTCAGATCATCCAGTGACACGCCAAAGCGATTGGCCAGCGAGAACAGCGTATCGCCCATTTGCACGGCATAGGTCCACGGCGTGCCCGGCGCGGGCCGAACGTAAGTAGCATCCGGCGTAGGGGTGCCAATGGTGGGTGCGCCCGCGTTGAGCAGGAAATCGCGAAGTTGCCGCGTCCTATCGGGCTTGAGCACCAGCGCGTCCTGCGGCGGATTGGAATCCACATGCAGCGCCAGCGTCATCTCGGGCGTGATCGTCATCAACCGGATGCGGCCCGGATCGATCTGCCCACCCAGCTGGGCCAGCTGAATGATCTGCTCCAATGTGAGATTAGTCTTGATCGATTCGCCCAGCGTGTCCAGGATCGATCCGGCCTGCGTCAGTAGCGGCCCCAGCCGATCGCCCTGCGTTAACTTATCGCGTACGGCCAGGATCACCTGTTGCTGCCGCTGCATGCGATCGAAGTCCCCCATCGCCTCGTGGCGAGTGCGCGCATATTTCAACGCCAGCCGCCCGTCCATGTGAATGCGCCCG
>JAUQXD010001333.1 GCA_030834835.1 Thermoflexales bacterium
GATCACGGACAGCCGCAGGCGGTTGGGCTGCTGATTGGTCAGGATGGCGATGGAGCCGGTCGCTTCGGTGACCGGTTGATTCGCGCCGGCCACCCGCCGATAGACCACGTAGCGCCCGTCGTTGGTGATGCGGAACAGATAGTAATCTTCAAGGCCCTGCACGCCGAACAACACGCCCAGCTGGCTTTCCGGCGAACCCTCGACGATTTGTGTTTCCACTTCCAGATCAAACTGATCGAAGGCTACATTCGGATTCCACTCCGCCCAACCGTAAGCCTCCCCATTGTAAATTGCGTTGATAGTGAACTGGCCGTCCTCGATGGCCGTCGACCCGTTAGCCGAGTAGCGTTTGGGCGCCCAGCCGTTGCGATTATCATCGAAGGTATCGATCAACGTCACCCGATTGGTGGAGAAGCTTGACGGCGCCTGGCAGACGCGCAGATTGTCGAAACGCACGTCCACCCCGCCGCGCGCAAATGACGCCGCCGTGACGCCGATCTGCCGATCGAGCGCGGGATCGCCGTCGTCGGCGATCACACGCAGCAGAACCTCGTTTGCGTACAGGGCAATCTCGCGGCCGCGCTGTACGGCGCGCAAGTGATTGACATCGCGGCTGGCTTTGATCGCCGAGGCGAAGGTCCAGTCTTGAATGATCGTCGAGCCGTCGGGCGTGCGGCGCGTGATGGCGTAGTTTTGGGCCGCATCGACGACGAAGACGATGTAGTCGTCGGCGCTGCGCGCGGCCACCACCAGCCCGTAATCGCCGACGGCATCGGAGCCAAAGCGCACGTCGGCCTCGACGGCGTAATCGGTCAACCGGGGGCCAAACAGGCGCGTTTGATAAAAGTTCGCGGCTTTGACAAACAACTGGTACTCACCGCCGGCATAACCCCAGGCCGCCCCGTCCTGTTCGCCCGTCGGCAGGCCGGTCGCGGTGTTGTCAAACGACTCCGCGTAAATCACCGCGCACGTATCGCTTGAATTCGTCGCGCTCGTGACCGAACTCGCCGCCACGGTTGGTGTGGGGTCGTCGGGCACGCCTGGCGTTGGTGTTTCGATCAGAATATTCGGGCCGAGTGTGACAACGGCTACGGGCCGATCAGGCGTAGGCTGAATCGCTGTAACGAAGACAACCCCGCCGATGCCCAAAACGATCACGAGCAACAGCACCAACCCGATCGCCATCGGCCGCCCGATCGGTTTTCGCGGCGACGGCTGCGCTTTGGTGATATGTACTTGCTCCGTCGGCACGGCCGATGCGGGCAGTTGCTCGGTACCCGGCACAGGCGCGGTCTCGATCGCCGCCGACAATGCTTCGGCAAAAGCGAGCGTGGAAGGATAGCGATCGTTGGGGTCTTTGTTCAGCGCCTTGACGACTACGTCGCTGATGGCCTGCGGCACGCGCGCATTGAGGATGCTCGGTGGGGTCACGGGTTCGGTGACGTGCTTCAACACAATCGCCAGCGGCGTCTCGGCCTGAAACGGCGGCTGACCGGTGATCATTTCGTAGGCCATCACGGCCAGCGAATATTCGTCGCTGCGGCCATCGATCTTGAGGCCCTGCCCCTGCTCCGGCGACATGTACTGCGGCGTGCCGATCACGGCGCTGCCCGTCAACTGGATCGAGCCTTCCATCCATTTGGCGATGCCGAAATCGGCCAGAAACGCGTTGTTTTGCGAGTCGAGCAGGACGTTGGTGGGCTTCACATCGCGATGGACCACGCCGCGTTGATGGGCATAGTCCAGCGCCGAGGCGACTTGCTCGATCCAGCGGGCAATATCGCGCAGCGGCACAGATCCGCTCACCATGCGCGCCTGCACCGTGCCGAAGCCCATGAAGCGCATCGCGATATAGATCAGACCATCCTGCTCACCCAGATCAAACACGGGCAGAATGTGCGGATGTTCCAGCGAAGCGATCATCTGCGCTTCTTGCTTGAAGCGCGCCTGGAACGTGGCATTGCTCGCCATCTGCGCCATGAGAATCTTCACGGCGACGGTGCGATTCATGGCGGGCTGCATGGCCTTGTAAACGGTCGCCATACCGCCCTGCCCGATCGGCTCCAGGATTTGGTACGAGCCGAGATGTTTGCCGATGAGGGGGTCGTTAGTCATTGAGTGCGGTAGTGAGATAGTTCGATAGTCTGATAGTCAAGTAGCCGATGCACGATGCATGATGCAAGTTGCAAGAATTATCTGTGGCGTGCTCACTATGCA
>JAUQXD010001334.1 GCA_030834835.1 Thermoflexales bacterium
GAGCGTGACGCTGGAGCCGCTGTAACTGGTGGTGATGGCGCGTAGATCGCCTTTGAAGACGTATAACGCTAGATTGATGATGATGATCTCCAGCCCGAAGCTCAGCAGAAACGTCACGAGCAGCGGGGCGCGCATCACGTAGTTGATCGTGCCGCGCTGAATGGCATAGCCCAGCCCGAACATGATCGCCATCGACAGCGGGATCGAGAGGAACGGATCGATGCCGGCCAACGTGAAGGCCAGGTACGTTACATACGAGCCGAGCATGATGAATGCGCCATGCACCAGATTGATGATGTTCATCACGCCCCACACAATCGAGAAGCCCAGCGCGACGATGGTCAACACGCCGGCCAATAGCAGCACATTGATCACACTTTGACCGATGAGAATTCCAGACACGTTGCCTCCTCAAGAGGCGTCCCGCTCTCCGGTCTGAAGAGCGGGACGAGGGGAGGGTGAGTTTAGCGCTGATCCCAGGCTTTGGCCGGGTACAGGAATTCGCCATTCGCGGCGTCGGCGGGGAAGACGGTGTAGGTCTTACCGTCCGGGTTGAGCTGCACCACGCCCATCGGCTTCACGATGATGCCTTCGGCCGAGAACTTGATCGTGCCGTAGAAGCTTTGCAGATCGAGCTTCGCCAGCGCCTCGCGCACAGCTTTGGCTCCTTTGGTGCCGGCCGTCTCGATCGCTTTCTGGTAGGCGAACAGGGCCGCTGCTGCCGAGGCCGCCTGGTACGGCACAGTCTTGTAGGCGTCTTCGCCGTACCGGGCGCGCATCATATCGGCGAATTTCTTCGGCGTGCCAAACACGTCCTCGCCCTGGAACTTCATCGCTTCCGTCCACGGGCCGATGCCCAGCACGAAGTCCGCGTCTTTCTCCAGCGTCTTGCGGAAATCCGGCGAGGTCGGGCCGACCGAGAACGCATACGCTTTGGCGTTGACCTTTTGATCTTTCAGACCCTTCATGATCAGGATCGCGTCGGCGGCGTGCCCTGCGCCCAGCACAATATCCGGGGCCTTGGACTTCACGGCCGTAATCAATGAGGAGACATCCTGGGTGTTGGCTGGATACTGTTCCTTGTAGACGACGTTGAAACCCTTTTCTTTGGCATACGCTTCGACGCCATCGGCCACTTCGATCGAGAAACCGTCGTTCTCAACCAGGATGGCGACGTTCTTCGCGGCCGGGTCTTTCGACGCCACCGCATCCAGCACACTGCGCAAATAGAAAGGCGCGGCGGGCAGGGTGCCAAAGATGTACTTGTAGCCGCGATCGAAAATCTTCAAGCCCGCGCCGCCGCCTTCAATCATCGGGATTTCATACTTCTCGGCGATGGCCGAGGCGGAGAACGTAGGATTGGTGCCGTAGGGGCCAAGGAGCAGATCGACTTTGTCCTCGGTCACCAGTTTCTCCACCAGCTGCGCGCTGGTATCGGGGTCGCTGGCATCGTCGTAGTACTTGATATCGATCTGGCATTGCTGGCTGCCCATCTTAAAGCCGCCCGCCTTGTTAATCTCTTCCTTGAAGAGTTCGTAACCGTCCTTTACGTAGCCGCCTTCTTTGGCGGTCTTGCCCGTCAACGAGACAGCCGCGCCGAACGTGATCTTGCAATCACCGGCCGGTGCAGCAGCAGGTGCGGCCGGTTGAGCGGGCTGCGCGGGAGCCGGTGCGGACGGAGCCGCCGCCGGCTGGCACGCGACGATCATTCCAACGACAACACAGAGCGTGAACAGGCGAAACGCAAAACGTGACATGGCTGATCCTCCTGGGGAGTATTGGGGATCAGTGTAGCGTCTGGCGGATTAACGGGGCATAAACAGGGGCGGACAAAAATAAAAATTGTGTAAACAACGTAAGTGGTGTGACATCTATCAGTCGGCGGATATGACAACGCAGTGAGGTTGTGCGCGGCGTCACGACTCGAAGCGATAGCCCACGCCTTGCTCGGTGATCAGATGCCGGGGGTGCGTGGGATCAACTTCCAGTTTGTGGCGCAGCCGGTTGATGTACACGCGCAGGTATTCGGCTTCATTGCCATATTCCGGCCCCCACACTTTTTGCAGCAGAGCGCGCTGTGTTAAGACCTTGCCCGGATGTGACGCCAGTTCGATCAGCAGCGTGTACTCGGTCGGGGTAAGTTTGATCTCGTGACCATCG
The DNA here is from genome assembly GCA_030834835.1 of Thermoflexales bacterium. Classification (GTDB taxonomy): domain Bacteria; phylum Chloroflexota; class Anaerolineae; order Fen-1058; family Fen-1058; genus JAGOBP01. The sequence continues at coordinate 2,161 of JAUQXD010001334.1, forward strand.
CGCGTGACGCGCCGCCGATCGAGATC
>JAUQXD010001335.1 GCA_030834835.1 Thermoflexales bacterium
TCAGCCGCCGTCAACACATCGCTGGCCGTGCGGCCCAGAGCTGCCTGCACATTCGAGCCGGACACGCGCGGCCGGTTGTTCAGATCGCGCTCCAGGATCGCCGCGATTTGATCGGGGTTTTGGCCCAATTTTTGCAGCACCCTGGGCACGATGCCGTCGCTCTGCCGGATCAGGCTGAGCAAAATGTGATCAGGCTCGATCGTCTGATGGCCCAGCGATTGCGCCAGATTTTGAGATTCGAGAACTGCTGCCTGCGCCTTCTCGGTAAATTTGTTCAGGTTCATTCCAGCCCCCCTTCTACCAGTCATTTTAGCATCTTGCTAAGTTTAGGAGCGGAGTACTAGAGGGGTGTTAGATTTGCACAAGAAGTACGTTAGTCCAGTAGTCCAATAATCACGTAGCCCCGCGCCCATATCAGACTACTTGATCCAGGACTACGTGCCCAAATACACCGTAGGGTAAGCGTAGGCTGGGAGTCGAGTTAAGTTCAAGCGGGTGGTGTATATTTACAGTCGAAGAGCAGCGGGCGAAAACGTCTCTTCTTCTCCTCCTTGTTTTTGCCAGAGCACCGATAGACAGCGACTATCGGTGCTTTTGGCGTCTGATGGTCGGCACATTGGGGTTGGTAAATTGGTAAATTAGTGGCGCACACCAACCGCCAATCTACTAATCTACTAATCTACCAACTACCAGTGTATAATCCCCGCCCGTGAGTACCTCCAGCAACCGACAAATCGCGCGCGCCAGCCTCGTCGTCATGGCGACGTTTCTGGTTAGCCGCCTGCTGGGCCTGCTGCGCGATGTCGTCATCGGCGCGCAGTTCGGCACGTCGGGCAATTACGATGCCTACGTCGCCGCCTTCCGCATTCCTGACATCATTTATACCCTCATTGCGGGCGGAATTCTGGTCTCGGCGTTCGTGCCGACGTTTACGGGCTATCTGGCTAAAGACGATCGCCCCGGCGCGTGGCGGCTGGCCAGCGCCGTCATCAACCTCGTCGTCGTCGCGCTGACAGTGGCCGCGCTCATCGCCGTGGTACTGGCCGGGCCGATTGTCCAATACTTGTTAGCCCCAGGCTTCAGCCCGGAGAAGCAGCAACTGACTGTCCAGTTGATGCAGATCATGCTGGTGCCGCCCATTATCTTCGGCATCAGCGGCGTAGTCATGGGCATCCTGTACGCGCATCAAAGTTTCTGGCTGCCCGGTCTCGCCCCCTCGATGTACAACCTGGGCATCATCTTCGGCGCACTCGTGCTATCGCCCGCGTTGGGCGTGTATGGATTGGCGTTCGGGGCAATCGTCGGTGCAGTGCTGCATTTGCTGGTGCAAGTGCCCGGCCTGATCAAGATCAAGGCGGAGTACTCGCCCCGATTGGCCCTGCGCGATCCCGGCGTGCGCGAGGTGATGCGGCTGATGCTGCCACGCATGTTTGGCGTCGCTGTCATTCAACTCAATTTTCTGGTCGAGACCAGCCTGGCGTCACTGCTCCCGGTCGGCGCGGTATCGGCCCTGAACTATGCCTGGCGCGTGATGTTGACGCCGCAAGCCGTGGTGGCGCAATCGGTGGCGACGGCCGCCTTCCCGACGTTTGCCGATCAATACGCGCGCGGTCAGATTCAACAACTCCGATCGGCTCTGGCGGCGACCGTGCGCTCGATCTTGTTCATCGCCATTCCGGCTGCGATCGGCCTGTGGGTGCTGCGTGAACCGATCATCCAACTGCTCTTCGAGCGCGGCCAGTTCACGGAAACCTCGACGGAGTTGGTGGCCACCGCGTTGGGCGCATTTGCTTTGGGCTTGATCGGCCATTCAGGCGTGGAGATTCTGGCGCGGGCATTTTATGCTTTACACGATACGCGCACGCCGGTGGTGCTAGGCGTGATCGCGTTGATCATCAACTTGATCATGAGCCTGGCGTTGATCAACGTGCTGGGCGTGACGGGGCTGGCCTTATCAAACACGACCGCCGCGACGATTGAGTTAGTGTTGCTCGTGGTATTGATCCGCAAACGCCTAGGCGGGCTTGAAGATCGGCGTGTGCTGATCGGGGCGTTGAAGACCACCCTCGCTTCGATCATCATGGGCGTTGCAGTGTGGGGCTTCTTGACTGCGGCCAGCACCGCGAGTGTGATCGTGCGCGCGGGCGGAGGCATGCTTATTGGCGTGGTTGTGTTTGCTGCCGCCGCGTGGCTACTTCGAGTGGAGGAATTGCAAGCATTGCTGGGAATTGTCAGGCGGCGTCTGCAATCACGCACCACGTAACACGCAATACGTGGTGCGTAGTGCGGGCTACGTGACTAAGCTTCTTCCACCTGCTCGATCTTCAACTCCGCGCTGTCCAGCATTTTGCCACAGTAGGCCGCCAGTTGCTGGCCGCGCTCGAACAGCGCCAGCGATTCTTCTAAGGGCAATTCGCCCTTTTCCAGCGTGCGCACGGATTCTTCCAGTTCGGCAAAGGCTTGTTCAAAGGTCAAACTTTCAATGGGTTGCACTTTAGCGGATTTCTTCATCCTTCACCCCTCATCCCTCGGCTTTGACGTCAAACTCTCCGTCACTCACACGAATCGACAGCCGCTCATCCGCCGTCACCTGAGTCACGCTGCGAATCACCTGGCCGTCTGCACCACGCACCACAGCATAACCGCGCGCCAGCACATTGAGCGGATTGTAAGCGCTCAACTGCGCCGCCAGGCTGTTTACTCGCTCTCGTCTTAAGGTCAGGCTGTGCCGCATCGCATCTTGCATCTTGCCACTTGCATCATCCAGTCGTTGGCGTGTGTTTTGCAGTTTCACGCGCGGCGAAAGATGCTGCAAGGCACGCAGATTAGCCGTCACTTGCTGCCGCGCCATACTGATGCGATCGGTCATGAGCGAAGTCAGTTCCAGCGCCGCGCCTTCCAGCATTGAACGCACTTCGGCCTGATCGGGCGTGATGAGTTCCGCCGCCGCGCTGGGCGTGGGGGCGCGCACATCGGCTACAAAATCGACGATGGTAAAATCGACTTCGTGGCCAACACCGGAGATCGTCGGCACGGGCGACTGCGCGATCATGCGGGCGACGTTTTCATCGTTGAAGCACCACAAATCCTCGATCGATCCGCCGCCGCGCGCGATGAGGATGGCGTCGAGATCGTCGCGTTGATACAGCCGCTTCAACGCCGCGATGATTTTCGGCGGCGCATCGTTGCCTTGCACGGGCGTCGGCGACAGCACGATCTTCAACAAGGGCCAGCGCCGTCGAATAATGTTGAGCATGTCCTGCAAAGCCGCGCCGGTGGGTGACGTAACAATGCCAATAGCGCGAACGGGCGCGGGGAGTGGCCGTTTCCGATCGGGCGCGAACAGGCCCTCGGCCTGCAACTGCGCCTTGAGCCGCTCGAACTGCTGATACAGATCGCCCACGCCCGCCGTCTGGACCGCATCGACGTAGAGTTGATACGCGCCCTGCGCCTCGTACACGCTGAGTTTGCCGTGCGTGACGATGGCATCGCCGTCACGCAAGCGCTTCACGGCGGCGGTGACAGCCGTGCGCCACATGACGCACTTCAACGCTGCGCCGCTGTCCTTGAGCGAGAAATAAACGTGCCCACTCGATGGCCGGCTGAGATTGCTGATCTCGCCCTGCACCCACACGTCTTGCAGGCGATAGTCCATCTCGAAGACTTCGCGGATGTAGCGCGTCAGTTCAGAGACGGTAATGGCTTCGGGTTGGGAGAAGAGATCGAGTTGCATAAGGCGATTGTAGTCGGAATGAAGGTTTTGGGCAATGGTTCAGCGGCTGATGTTTTGCCGCTCAACATGGGTCGCTGTATAATCGCCGTCAAGCCCGAGAGGATCAAGACTATGAAATCCATTGTCGCCAGATTGGCCTCAATCCTGTTACTCCTGAGCATGACGCTGATTGTGCTTGCCGCGCCACTGTATGCGCAGAGCGCGCCGCCGCCTGTTCCCATCATCTACATCGTGCAGCCCGGCGATACACTCTTCGCCATCAGCCTGCGGCATCGCCTCAGCGTCCGAGATTTGCTCACACTCAATCAG
>JAUQXD010001336.1 GCA_030834835.1 Thermoflexales bacterium
AGCAGCGCCTGTTTAGCGTGCGACGCTTCGAAGCGCCAGGCCGGAATCGGCGTGAGGTGAATGGGCGCGCTGTTGATGTTGGGCCTGGCGACAACTTCGCGCTGCTTGTCGTCGGGCGCTTGCACCAGGCACTCGCGCGGCATGATGCGCAGCAACTCTTGATCGCCCGCGCTAAGCGTGTCTACCTGTGTCGCGGCGAATTCGCCCGTGGTGATGTCGGTGTACGCCAGGCCAACGTGCGTGCCATCGCTGATCCACGCGGCCAGATAATTAGCGCGTTTTTCGTCCAGCAGTTCCGGCTCGATGACCGTGCCGGGCGTGACGACGCGCGTGACATCGCGCGGCACGATGCCTTTCACGGTAGATGGATCAGCCATCTGCTCGGCCACGGCCACGCGATAGCCGCGATCGATCAGGCGCGCGATGTACCCATCGGCGGCGTGATAGGGCACGCCCGCCAGCGGCACACGCTGCCCTTTACCCACCGGCCGCGAGGTCAGCGTGATGTCCAACTCGCGCGCGATGAGTTCCGCATCGGCGTCAAACGTCTCGTAAAAGTCGCCCAACCGGAAGAACAGAATCGTGTCGGGATACTGGCTCTTCAATTGAAGATACTGCCGTCGAACGGGCGTTAAGTCGTCGTCCATGAAGTCTCACCGCAAAGAGAATTGATCAAAGATCTGTGCATATCTGCGAGAATCTGTGTCCAAACAATCATTGCGGCGCAGGCATCAGGCCCGCCAGTTCACGCAGGTAGTTCCACGAATACAGGCCGGCATTGTGGCCGTCGCCCCAGTGCGGCTGCACGGCATAGTTGCCGATGTAACTCACGCTCTCCAGATTGTAGTTCGGCGCGAGTTTCAACCGCAACGGATCAGCCGGACCGTGCAGTTCGGCGCAGTCGGCGCACGGGCAGTTGTCGCGCAACTTTTTCCAGTCGATTTCGCTGCTTGTGCCGTCTTTCCATTTCACGATCAGCAATTTTTGTTCGTTGTCAGCGCGGACGGAGTTTGATTTGGGCATGTTTACCTCGAAGTGATGAATGGTCGATCGGTAATCGGTGATCGGTCAACCGGTCATTTCAGGCCGCAAGATTACCTGATGTCTCGCATCCTGCATCTTGTCACCTTGTCACCGTGTCAGTCTTCTCATCGATCACCGCCAGGAGATCGCTATAGTGCTCCAGAATTGGCCAGACGAACCAGCCCGGGCCGTGCCGCAAACGGATGTGGATCAGGCTCAGCGGTAAATAGCGCCAGCCTATCACGTCCGACCACGGCACACTTGAGGTGCGCAGCCACTTCGTTTGTAGACTTTGCTCTGTGGTAGTTATGGTGCGCGTGCCGATGTCGAGGCCAAGCAATAGCACCAATGAGCCAGACACAAAACCGATCAGGTGCAGCACCGCATCGAGTCGGCTGTTCCGAATCGCTTCGACTTCGGCGAGCACTGAACCGATCACGATCAGGCCGAACAATAGCGCGCCAAACAGGGCCTGCACACGATACGCGGCGGGATACCGGTACGTCGTCGGCCGATGCAGGCCGGAATCGCCCGGCGGGACCATCGGTTGTGAATCTGACACGCGTTCACCTCAATCACTATTCGAAACGGATCATACCCGATGAACACACAATTGACCAGAGTCGACAATTCGCGGCTTTGCTCAAGCCGACAAATCGAGTATACTCAGTGCCGTATCAAGACCTTGTGGAGCAAGCCATTATGAGCGACGTCTACCTCACTGTTGATCTGGGCGGCACCCGCATCCGGGCGGCCCGCTGTCGCGCCGACGGCACGATCGAGGCGCGCACCGAGCGCATGACAAAGGCCGCCACAGGCGCAGACGCCGTGATCGAGCGCATCGAGCAGGCCCTGCGCAAAGTCTGGTCAGAAACTGATGAGAGTGTCGTGAAGGCGATCAGCGTCGTCGCGCCGGGGCCGGTCGATCCGTGGACGGGCGTCATCTTCACCGCGCCCAATCTGCCGGGTTTTGTGGACATTCCCCTCCGCGATCGACTGGCGAATATCTTCCACGTGCCCGTTTACATCGGCAATGACGCTAATCTGGCCGGTCTGGCCGAGTGGCGCTTTGGCGCAGCGCGCGGCCACCACCACGTGATTTTTCTAACCATCAGCACCGGTATCGGCGGCGGCGTTATCGTCGATGACAGGCTGCTATTGGGCGGTCGCGGTCTGGGCGCTGAATTGGGCCACGTCACTGCTGATGTGAACAGTGAGCGTTGTTTGTGCGGCAATGTCGGCTGCATTGAATGGCTGGCTTCAGGCACCGGCATCGCGCGGCAAGCCGTGCGGCGGTTGCGCGCCGGTGAGCCAAGCCTGATGACCGAACTCGCGCAGGGCGACCTCAACACCATCAATGTGGAAGTCGTCGAGCAGGCAGCGAAGAATGGTGACGTGCTCGCGATGGATGTTTTCCAGCGCGCGTTTCATGCGCTGGGCCTTAACCTGACATCGTTGCTGCACATCTTCAACCCGTCGATTGTCGTCATTGGCGGCGGCGTCAGCAATATGGGCGATCGATTGTTCAAGCCGCTGCAAGCCAGCATTGACGAGCACGTGATGAATCCGCGTTACCTGTGCCCGATCGTGCCCGCGCAGCTGCGCGGCGATGTGGGCCTGCTGGGTGCGCTGGCACTGGCGCTCGATCCGCCACCGCAGCGGCCCGCTTAGCACCCGATCAAATCACAACTCCCGCCGTGACGTTCACGCGCGGGAGTTGTCGTTTATAAACGGGAAATTTGCTACGCGTGATAGCCGTTGCCGTTGGCGGGTATTGTTACCACTGCCGGCAGTATCACATGGAAGGTGCTCCCCGGCAGATCTTCTTCATCGTGGCCGGGGCTTTCTACCCAGATCTTGCCACCATGCGCCTGGATTACGCCCTTGGCAATCGTCAAGCCCAGGCCCGGGCCGGCCCCCTTGAACTTGGTCGTGCCGGTCGAATGCAGTTCCACCGCGCCCACTCGATAGAACTTTTCAAAAATCAGCGTCTGATCGTTGCGATCAATACCGATCCCGGTGTCAGTGAAGAGCACTTCCACATAGGGCCGCCCGTCATTGGCCGGCGCTTCGCGCAACAACCGGCCGGACACCTTGATCAGGCCGCCATCGGGCGTGTATTTGATGGCATTGCCGATGATATTGCCAAACGCCTGACACAATCGCTGTAAGTCACCCTGAACGGGCGGCAGGTCATCCAATTCGATCGTCTCGATGTTCATCTGGCGATCACGAATCGCGTCTTTGTAATTGTCTATCGCCATTTTGACCACGGCCGAAATGATCAGCGGCGCAGTCCGAATGTCTAGCGCCTGCGCGTCGATGCGCGACACATCCAGCATCGCCGCGATGATGGCCTCCAACCGCACACTGGCCCGCGTAATACCGGTGCTGATCTGCGTCATGTGCGCGGCGACCAGGTTGCCCTGCTGCATCATGTCGGCCATGATGTCGGAATAGCCGCGTATCTGGGTCAGGGGTGTGCGCAGCTCGTGCGAGGCAATCTCGATGAAGTCCGTCTTGGCCTCGTCCAGTTTTTCAAGGCGAGTATTGGTCTGGCTTAACTCATCGTTGAGCCGGGTGATCGATCGGTTGGCCGTCTTCAAATCATTGACCAATCGCGCGTTTTGCAGCACCACCGCCGTCTGATTGCCGACCGTCATCAGCACGTCCAAATCCTGCGCCGAGTGCGGCTCACCCGATTCGCGCCGGCCTACCGCCAGCACGCCGATCAACACGCTCCCCGACAGGATCGGCACGTAGACTTCCATGTCCAGTGATTGCAGCCATGTTCGTTCGCGTGTGGCGGCCGATCGATACTGCGGCAGCACGTCGATGTCGTACTGGGTCATGGGATGCTGGCCCAGCCGCCATTCGGCCAGGATCGGGCTGTCGCCCTGCATTTCGGCCCGCGTGATCGGCAGCATGCCCATGCCGGGCAGCAGCTGCACATCC
>JAUQXD010001337.1 GCA_030834835.1 Thermoflexales bacterium
GTTTGCCTATGACGTTATATCAGGTCAAGAGATGAAACGTGTTGAACTTAGCGTACAAGAACTTGCAAAGAGTCGCGTGCAAGACGGAGATTTGCTTTTCGCGCGACGTTCGCTTGTTTTAGAGGGCTCTGGTAAGTGCTCTCTTGTAGTTCAACCAACTGAAGATACGACGTTTGAGTCATCTATTATTCGAGCAAGACTGAATCAGTCCATAGCTGATCCAAGGTTCTATTTCTATATGTTTCATTCACCATTAGGCCGCGCGCTGATGGCGTCAATTGCAACGCGTACTGCGGTGTCTGGAATTACTGGCAGCAACCTGATACAGCTTGATGTGCCATGTCCCCCTCTCCCCACCCAGCGCCGCATCGCGTCGATTCTCTCCGCCTACGACGACCTGATCGAGAACAACACGCGCCGCATCAAGCTACTGGAGCAGATGGCGCAGGCGATCTATCGCGAGTGGTTCGTGGAGTTTCGCGCGCCGGGCGTGAAGTTGCGCAAGGCCACCTCGGAAGAGCAGAAGGTGACGGGGAAGGATCGGTTTCCGGTCGGGTGGGAGATCAAGCGTGTTGGTGATGTGCTTGAAACGCTTGGCGGTAGTACACCATCAACGAAGAAGCCTGAATACTGGGAAGATGGCGACATCACATGGTATACGCCCAGCGATCTCACGGCAAACAAGGCGATGTTCATTCGCGATTCTTCAAAGAAGATCGCGCGATTGGGATTCGAGAATAGTTCGGCGCGTATGTTCCCGGCCTATTCTGTGATGATGACGAGTCGCGCAACAATTGGCGTCATTGCCATCAACACGTCTGAGGCTTGCACGAATCAAGGCTTCATCACCTGCATTCCAAATGATCGTCTATCGGCCTATCACATCTATTTCTGGATCGAGCAGAATCGAGAACAGATCAATAACATAGCATCGGGCGCAACCTACAAAGAGATCAATCGTTCGGAATTTCGTGATATTCTGATCGCTGTGCCCGATACTGAGGTCGAGGCGCTGTTTGTCGAAATGGTTGGGCCACTTTGCAAGCAGATTGAGACGCTACACGCGAAGAACGCCAACCTGCGCCAGACGCGCGATCTGTTGCTGCCTCGGCTGGTATCTGGTGAAGTCAACGTAGAGAACATCGCAGTTGAAGTGTAAGCAGTGACAAGAGTGGCGATCAATGACAGATAACGATCAACCCGCAGCAGGAGCCGCTTCCATCCAAGGCCAATCGGGCGGTGTGCTGCTCGATGCCCTGCAAATCAGCATCGGCGGTGATGTCGTCGGGCGAGACAAGATCATCCAGAACATCACCTATGAGGCTCCCACGCCGATCGCTACCGCGTTGCGCCAACTCCCCCCGCCGCCACGCGACTTCACAGGCCGCGCAGCCGAACTGACTGAATTGATGGCGCAGGCTGAGACAGACGGCGTGACGATCGCCGGCTTGCAGGGCATGGGGGGTGTGGGCAAGACCGCGCTTGCCCTAGCGCTCGCCGAACGCTTGAAACCGCACTATCCTGATGCCCAGTTCTTCCTCGACCTGAAAGGCGCAGACCAGCAGCCGCTATCCGTCGCCGCCGCGCTCACGCACGTCATTCGCGCCTATTATCCCACGGCCAAACTACCTGATGGCGAAGCCGAATTGCGCGGACTGTATTTATCGATATTGAATGGCCGGCGCGCCTTGTTGCTGCTGGACAACGCCGCCGACAAGGCCCAAGTGGAGCCGCTGATCCCGCCGGCTTCCTGCTGCCTGTTGATCACCTCGCGTCAGCATTTTGCCCTGCCTGGATTATGCTCCAAAGACTTGAACACGCTGCCGCCTGACGATGCCCGTGCTCTGTTGCTCAAGATTGCACCGCGCATCGGCAAGCAAGCGGATAGTGTGGCGAAGCTATGCGGCTATCTTCCATTGGCGCTGCGGCTGGCCGGGAGTGCGCTGGCCGAAAGGCGAACACTGACACCGGGAGAGTACGTGAAGCGGCTGGAAGATACCCAGACACGGCTGGGACTGGTGGAGGCATCGCTCAACCTGAGTTACGCTCTGCTGAGTGAAGAACTGCAAGAAGCATGGTGCGCGCTGGCCGTATTTCCTGACACATTCCACCCTGTCGCGACTGCGACGGTGTGGGCGATTGAGAAGGATCTAGCACAGGATCGACTAGACGAATTGATGCGTTACAGCCTGGTAGACTGGAATGAATCGACTAAACGCGCGCGTCTGCATGATCTGGCGCGGCTTTTCGCGAACAAGCACCTGAGTGCTGCGGCCCGGCTGGACAGTCAGCGCCGACATGCCGGTTACTATCAGAAAATCTCAGCTGGTGCTGACTGGTTGTATCGGCAAGGCCGTGAACAACTGATGCAGGGGTTGACCCTTTTCGACTTGGAATGGACGAATATTCAAGCCGGCCATGCCTGGGCAGTACAATACGCCGACATGGACCCAGAAGCGCTTAGCCTGTGTGATGACTATGTCGCTAAATGCTACGAGATCGTATTCTTGCGCCAGCATCCTCGCGAGCGCATCAATTGGCTTGAAACGGCCTTAAGCGCTGCGCGAAAACTTGTCCGGAAAGAGTCAGAAGGTTGGCATCTGGGCAACCTGGGCTATGCCTACGATGACGTGGGCGAATATCGCCGTGCCATAGAATACTACGAACAGGACCTGGCCATTGCTCGCGAGATTGGCGATCGGCGAGGTGAAGGTCAAGATTTGGGTAACCTGGGTGTGGCCCACTATTCTTTGGGAGAGTATCGCCTCGCTATCCAGTACTACGAACAGTCATTGAGCATCAAGCGCGAGGTCGATGACTGGAAAGGCGCAAGCAAAACTTTAGGTAACTTGGGGTTCGTCTACTCTCGGCTGGGCGAGTATCGCCGTGCGATAGAATACCATGAACAGAACTTGGCTATTGCTCGAGAGATTGGCTATCGGCACGGTGAAGGTCGGGCGCTAGGCAGCCTGGGTGGTGTCTACTATGAATTGGGCAAGTATCGCCAAGCCATCGAATACCGCGAACAGGACTTGACCATTGCCCGTGAGCTTGGCGACCGGCGAAGCGAGGCTAAATCCTTGTTTCTTCTATCTCTCTGTTTCAACGCCACCGACGATAGGCCGCAGGCCATCGCCTATGCCCAGGCAGCGTTGAACATCTTCACAGCCATCGAGTCGCCCCACGCAAAAACTGTGCGCGACCTACTGGCAAAGTGGCGCGCGTAAACCAGGCAACACGACTGAGGCCGATTCGTGACACGTACCAATCTTGATTCCGAAGATGCCCTCGAACAGGCCACGCTGGCTCTGTTTCGGCAGATGGGCTGGAACACTGTCAACTGCATGGACGAGGTGTTCGGCGACGTGCCGTCCTCGCCGCGCCGGCCCAACCTCGGCCGCGAGACGACGGGTGAAGTGGTGCTGTGTCAACGGCTGCTGGCGTCGCTGCGCAAACTCAACCCCGATCTGCCCGCCGAAGCACTGCAACAAGCGATCGACATCCTCACGCGCGATCGCAGCGCCCTCAGCACCGTCGAAGCCAACCGCGAAGTCTATCAACTGCTGAAAGATGGAGTCAAAGTGACCCTCACCCCAACCCTCTCCCTTGAAGGGAGAGGGAGGCGCGCAGCGCCGGGTGAGGGTGAGATCGTGATCGTAAAAGTCATCGACTGGGACACACCCAGCAACAACGACTTCCTCGTCGCCTCGCAGTTGTGGATCACCGGGCCGGTCTACAAGAAGCGCACCGATCTGATCGGCTTTGTCAACGGCCTGCCGCTGGTCTTCATCGAACTCAAAGCCGCGCATCGTCACCTGACCAACGCCTATCACAACAACCTGCGCGACTACAAAGACACCATCCCGCAGTTGTTCTGGTACAACGCCTTCATCATCCTGTCCAACGGCAGCCGCAGTGTCATGGGCAGCCTCACCGCGGACTGGGAACACTTCGCCGATTGGAAGAAAGTGTCGAGCGAACAGGAGCAAGGCGTCATCTCATTGGAGACAATGCTGCGCGGTGTCTGCCAACCCGATCGGCTGGTAGACTTCACCGAGAACTTCGTGTTGTTCACCGAGGCCAAGGGCGGCCTGCGCAAACTCGTCGCCAAGAATCATCAATATCTCGGCGTCAATCGCGCCATCGAGGCCGTCAAAGAGATTCGCGCCAACCAGGGCAAACTCGGCGTCTTCTGGCACACGCAGGGCAGCGGCAAGAGTTACAGCATGGTCTTCTTCTCGCAGAAGATCCATCGCAAAGTGCCCGGCAACTGGACCTTTCTCGTCGTCACCGATCGCGACGAACTCGATGGGCAGATTTACCGGAACTTCGCGGGCGCGGGCGTCGTCACCGAGCCGGAAGAAGCCGTGCGTGCGTCCAGCGGCGAACACCTGAAGCAACTCTTGCGCGACGATCACCGCTACGTCTTCACGCTGATCCAGAAGTTCCGCACGACGGGCGGCGCGCGGTACCCACAGTTATCCGGTCGCGACGACATCATCGTCATGGCCGACGAAGCGCATCGAACCCAGTACGACACGCTGGCGCTGAACATGCGCACCGGCTTGCCTCATGCGGCTTACATCGCCTTCACGGGCACGCCCCTCATCGCGGGTGAAGAGCGCACGCGCGAGGTCTTTGGCGACTACGTCAGCATCTACAACTTCCGCCAGTCGATCGAAGACAATGCCACCGTGCCGCTGTATTACGAGAATCGCATCCCCGAAGTGGAATTGACCAACGCCAACCTCAATGTCCAGATTGCCGACGTGCTCGATCGAGCGGAGTTGGGCGATGCGGCCGAAGATGCAGTCGAGCGTGAGTTTGCGCGCGAGTATCACGTCATCACGCGCGACGATCGCCTCGACAAAATCGCGGAAGATTTGGTGCAGCACTTTCTGGGGCGCGGCCACAAAGGCAAGGCGATGGTGGTCGCCATCGATAAGGCGACGGCCGTTAAGATGTACGATCGCGTCCAGAAATACTGGCAGATTCAACTGGCCTACTGGCAGGCTGAACGGGAGACGTGCGCGCCCACCGATCGCGCCTTCATCGAAGAGCGGCTCGCCTACCTGCGTAACACCGACATGGCCGTCATCGTCTCGCCCGCGCAGAATGAAGAAGCCGACTTGCGCGCCAAAGGTGCAGACATCCGCCCGCATCGCCTGCGCCTGAACAAGGAAGACCTCGAAGAGAAATTCAAGGACCCCGACGATCCGCTGCGGCTGGTGTTTGTGTGCGCCATGTGGATGACGGGCTTCGACGCGCCGGCCTGCTCCACGCTCTACCTCGACAAGCCCATGCGCAATCACACGCTGATGCAGACCATCGCCCGCGCCAATCGCGTCTTCGGCGACAAGGTCAACGGCCTCATCGTGGACTACATCGGCATCTTCCGCAACTTGCAGCAGGCGTTGGCGATCTACGGGACGGCGGCGGGCGGCGGGATTGCTGCCGGCGATTTACCCGTCGAAGCGAAAGCGATGCTAATCAACAAGCTGCGCCAAGCGCTCTCAGAAGCCCGATCGTTCTGTGCGGCCCTCTCGATGGAACAATCCCCATCTTCGGGTGGGATCGACCTCGACGCGATTCAGGCCGCCGAGGGTTTCGAGCGGATTCGCTTGCGCAATGATGCGGTGGACGCCATCCTCGTCAACGACAGCACCCGGCAGAAATTCCTCACGCACGCCTATCTCGTCAACCGCCTGTATCGCGCTGTGCTCCCCGACCCGATCGCGCACGAGTTCAACCCCACGCGTTCGCTGCTCGACGTGCTGGCGCAGCAAGTCCGAGCGGTCAGCGGCGACGACGACGAGATCGAGACTGAAGCGAGCGGCATCGCGCAGGCCGTGCGCGACATCGAACTGCGCCTCGATGGTTCCATCGAAGCCTCGTATGCGCGCTGGACCATCGACGGTGCGCGCCCGGTCGATCTGCGCCAGATCGATTTTGAGGCCATTCAACGGCGCTTCAGGCAAGGACATCAACACATCGAAATCGAGCAACTCCGCGCGATGATCCGCCGCAGCCTCGAACGCATGGTGCCGCGCAATCGCACTCGCCTGGACTTCTACGACGTCTTCCAGCAGATGATCGCGGACTACAACGCGGGTGCGACCAACGCCGAGACCGTATTTGCGCAGCTGGTGGACTTTGCGAAGCAGCTTAACGAAGAAGAACGGCGCGGCATTCGCGAGCAGTTAGACGACGAGCAGTTAGCGATCCTGGACATCCTCACGCGGCCCAGTCCCCCACTCACAAAGGCAGAACGCGAACAGGTGAAGCGCCTCGCGCGCGAACTCCTCGACACGCTCAAAGCCGAGCGGCTCGTGCTCGAATGGCGTAGCCGGCAGCAGACTCGCGCCGCCGTGCTCGTCGCAATTCAGGAAGTGTTGGAGAACCTGCCGCAGAAATACTCCAACGAAGAGTACAACGTCAAGTGCGAAGCCGTATATCAGCACGTGTATGATTCGTATTACGGGGCGGGGAGAAGTGTGTATCAGGTGGCAGGGTAAGGTAAGGAACACGAGCTGCAAATTTCCAAGATAAGGCGATCAGTTTTACCTTGGGATTCTCAAAAGAAGTCCTACTTTCCCTCCGGCCACTGCTCACACGTCTTATGATAGCGATCGCCACGCTCCCCAAAGTATTGCCTCCATTCGGACTGTGTTAGGTTACGGCCTACAATCTGGCAGATACGGACAATCCACGACTCTGGATCAACGTCCCATAGTATGATGCTCGTGTCCCTACTCCCTGAGGCCAGCGTCTTGCCACCCGAGCTGAAGGCCACACTGGTCACCGCATCGGTGTGCCCAATAAGGGGTTCGCCCAGGCGCTGACGCATCGCCACGTTCCACAGGATGATGCTCTTGTCCCCACTGCCCGAGGCCAGCATCTTGCCGTCTGGGCTGAAGGCGAGGCTGGTCACCCAGGCAGTGTGCCCGATAAGGGGTTCGCCCAGGCGCTGGCGCGTCGCCGCATCCCACAGGATGACGCTCCAATCCCCACCGCCTGAGGCCAGCGTCTTGCCATCCGGGCTGAAGGCGATACTGTACACTAATCTGGTGTGCCCAGTGAGGGGGGTGCCCGAGCGCTGACGCGTCGCCGCATCCCACAGGATGACGTTCCCATCCCCACCGCCTGAGGCCAGCATCTTGCCATCCGGGCTGAAGGCCACGCTATTCACCCAGTCAGTGTGCCCAACAAGAGGTTCGCCCAGGCGTTGGCGCGTCGCCGCATCCCACAGGATGACGCTCCCATCCCTACTGCCCGAGGCCAGCATCTTGCCGTCTGGGCTGAAGGCCACACTTTCCACTGCACCAGAATGACCGGTGAGCGTACCGATGGACTTCTGCTGCGCCACGTTCCACAGGATGACACTCCCATCCCCACCGCCCGAGGCCAGCGTTTTGCCATCCGGGCTGAAGGCGATGCTGTACACATAG
>JAUQXD010001338.1 GCA_030834835.1 Thermoflexales bacterium
CGTCGAAGAGTCAGATAAGATCGAAGCGAAAGCCGCCGTCGAAGAACACGCGCGACTGCAAAAGCACGTCTTCCCCAAGTTCAACCTCGGCCTGATGCATGGCCGCATGAAGCCCGATGAGAAAGACGCGGCGATGCGGGCCTTTGCAGCCAACGAAACACAGATTCTGGTGTCAACGTCAGTGGTTGAAGTCGGCATCGATGTGCCGAATGCCAGTGTGATCATGATCGAAGGCGCGGAACGCTTTGGCCTGGCGCAGCTGCACCAGTTCCGGGGCCGCGTCGGGCGCGGGCAGCATCAATCGTATTGTCTGCTGCAAGCGGATACGATCGCTTCCGAAGTGAGCGCGCGGCTCAGGGCAGTCGAAGCCTCCACCGATGGATTTGTGCTGGCCGAGAAGGATCTTGAACTGCGCGGGCCAGGCCAGTTCTTCGGCACGCGGCAGAGCGGCCTGCCCGACATGCACATGGGCAACATCGCCGATGCGCGGTTGATCGATCTGGCGCGGCGTGAAGCAGAGAAATTATTGGTCAACGATCCAGAGTTGATCCAGGCTGAGAATCAGCCGATGGTGCTGCGTTTGGCGGAATTCTGGCAGACCGGCGCGGGAGATTTGAGCTAGCGCGAGGGAGAGTAAATGCCGACCCTTGGCGAAGCCTTCGACTTTGTGCGCGATCCGCAGACAACGCCTGACCAACTCCGGCTCGCCTGCCAGATTCTGGGACTGGAGGACACGGGTGATCGGGCCACGCTGCTGGCTCGGCTGGATGAATACTTGATCGCGTATAATGCGGACGAGCCGATCGTATGCTTGAATCCCGCTACTTCAGCACATAGTGATCAATCGCCGCAAACATGACATGACAGGCTGGCTAGACGCAGGCACATCAACATTATTCACATTGCATTGTCAAGGAGATTAATGGCATCAGCGCAGGCAGGCGATACCGTTCGCGTTCACTATACCGGCAAACTAGACGACGGCACGGTTTTCGATTCATCGGCCGGCAGCGATCCGATCGAGTTCGTGATCGGTGATCATCAGGTTATCCCCGGCTTTGAAGACGGGGTGACGGGCATGGCCGTTGGCGAGAGCAAGACCATCACCATCCCGTTCAACCAGGCATATGGCGCGTATGACGATGAGATGGTGCTGGAAGTGCCGCGCGCGCAGTTCCCCGACCACATCACGCCGGAAGTGGGCGAGGCGCTGCAACTCCAGCAACCCGATGGCGAGATGATCACCGTGATTATCAGTGAAGTCAGCGACGAATCGGTGACGCTCGACGCGAATCATCCGCTGGCGGGTGAAGACCTGACCTTCGATCTGGAACTCGCCGCAATCGTCTAATTGACCGGTCGATTCCGGCCAGCTTACTTTCACGAGGCCTGAACTTTGATCAAAGCGATCTACCCCGCCACCTTCGATCCCATTCACTTCGGTCACATCGATATTGCCCGGCGCGCTGCCGCCATCTTCGATCACCTGGTCGTCGCCGTGTACGATCGGCCCATGAAGAACTTGCTGTTCTCGATCGACGAACGGATGTCGCTGGCCGAGCGCGCGCTGCACGGCATCCCGAATCTGTCGCTCGTGCGTTATGGCGGCCTGACCGTTGAATACACCCGGCAGATCGGCGCGCAAGTCATCGTGCGCGGCCTGCGCGTGGTCAGCGACTTTGAGCTGGAGTGGCACATGGCGCTGACCAACAAGCAGCTGGCGCCCGAGATCGAAGTGGTGTGCCTGATGACCAGCCAGGCGTATGCCTTTCTCAGTTCCAGCACCGTGCGCGAAGTAGCCCTGCTGGGCGGCGATGTGACCAGCATGGCGCCGCCCTTCGTGGCCGAGGCGCTCTATCGCAAGGCGCACGAACGGGCGCAGGACCCGATCGGGCAGCCGGTGCCCATCACCTCGCTGCGCGACTAGCAGGGGCGAAGTGCATTTGCAAAATTTGCCAAAGTGTTAGACACTGTAAGCGAACATTCACACACGCTGAGGGGTCGCCATGGACATCCTGCATCTCATCGATCGGCTTGAAGCGCTGCTCAACGAAAGCTCGCATCCGCTGCTGACGCCCAAAAAGGTCCTGATCGAGGAACAACGCGCCTGGGAAATCATCGACCAGATGCGCATTGCGATTCCCGAGGAAGTCAAGAAAGCCAAGCGCATCAATCAGGAACGCGATCGCATCATCGCGCAGGCCAACGAAGAAGGCGCACGCATCATCGAGCTGGCGAAAGAAGAGGCCGATCGCCTGACCGGCGAGAGCGAGGTGACTAAGGCCGCCCAGACGCGCGCCGGCACCATCGTGGAACGCGCCCAGCGCGAGGCCGAGGCGCTGAAACTGGATGCCGACGACTATACGATGCAGGTCCTGGGCAAGCTGGATGAAGACCTCACCAAAGCCTTAAGCATCGTGCGCAACGGCCTGCTCAAACTGGGCGGTGAACGCGCTTACGCGCCCGCGCCGCATGCTACTGAGGGCAGTGTCGATCGGGTGTCTTGACACCTATCCCGCTTCTGTTATAATCGCCGTCCGATTCCAAAAAAGGATTAAGTAACGCATCATGACACCACTGCCAAAACGTAAAGTCTCAAAGGGGCGAAAAAATCGCCGCCGCGCGCACTACAACTTGAAGCCGACCACACTGGAAGTCTGTTCCCAGTGCAAGGAACTCAAGATGCCGCATCGGGTTTGCCCCAACTGCGGCACCTACAATGGGGCGCAGGTTGTTGACGTTCAAGCGCGAGCCGACCGCAAGAACCGCAAGAACCAGGAATAGCCTACTCAGTCACGGGGCCGAAGACCATCTCGGCCTCGTGTTGCGTTTGAGCGCTGCACAGCAGCGACTGCGGCGCAGCGGCGTCCGCGCTTTAACATCGCCTAATAGGGTACAGGAATGACTTCTACCAGAATCGCTTTCCTATTCCCCGGTCAAGGCTCTCAATTTGCGGGCATGGGCCGGGAGTTGGTCGAATCGTATCCCGAAGCCCGCGACACTTTCGCCCAGGCCGATGACGTCCTGGGCTTTGCCTTGTCCCGATTGTGCTTCGACGGCCCCGAGGCCGAATTGACAGACACGATCAATGCGCAACCCGCCATCTTGACGCACAGTGTTGCCGCGCTGCGCGTCATTCAGGCGCGCGCGCCGCAGACTGCACCAGCGTTTGTGACCGGGCACAGCATGGGTGAGTTCGGCGCACTGGTGGCGGCCGGCGCACTGTCGTTTGAAGATGGCGTGCGGTTGGTTCGAGAACGCGGCCGCCTGATGAAGCAGGCCGGACAGACGCAGCCCGGCAGTATGGCGGCGATCATGAACCTGAGCCGCGACATGCTGGACGCGGTCTGCCGTGAAGCCAGCGACACAATCGGTCAGCCGGTACAGGTCGCCAACGACAACAGCCCCGGCCAGATCGTCATCTCCGGCGATGTGGCCGCTCTGGACAAAGCGATGGAATTGGCGAAAGCGCGCGGCGCAAAACGCGCGATCAAACTCGCCGTCAGCATCGCCGCGCACTCGCAATTGATGACGATGGCCGCCCGATCGTTCCGTGGCGAACTCGACGCGATCTCCTTTGGACCGCCGCGTATCCCCGTCGTTGGCAACGTCTACGCCCGCCCGATTGCCATGGTGGACATCCGCGACGAGTTGGAAGCGCAGCTTACCTCGCCCGTGCGCTGGACCGAGACCGTGCAATACCTGGCGCAGCAAGGCGTCACCACCTGCATCGAAGTCGGGCCGAAGGACGTGCTGGCCGGACTCGTCCGTCGCATCGACACCACGTTGACGGCCATGAGCGTTGGCGATCCAAAGGGCATACAACTGCTGCTGGAAGAGTGATCCACTAATCTTCACGAATCGTCTCAAATCCATTGGGGAGATTCGTGTGAATTCGTGGATCAGAAGAGGGTCATAATGGACACCGAAATTCCTCAACTCCGCCTCGGCTTCATTGGTCTCGGTTTGATGGGCAAGCCGATGGCCGGGCATTTGATCAAAGCCGGTTATCCGCTCACCGTCCACAATCGCAGCCGCGCCGCGATGGATGAGATCGTGGCGCAGGGTGCGCACGCTGCCGATACGCCGCGCGAAGTCGCCGCCAACAGCGATGTGGTGATCACCATGCTGCCCGACTCGCCCGATGTGGAAGCGGTCGTCGTCGGACCCGATGGCATCCTGGCGGGCGCGCGGCCCGGTCTGATCCACATCGACATGAGCACCATCGCCACGACCACCACGCGCCGCCTGGCTGAGCTCGAAGCCGAATACGAAGTGAAGCATGTCGATGCGCCGGTCAGCGGCGGCGACATCGGGGCGCGCAACGCTACGCTCTCGATCATGGTCGGCGGCGACGAGTACGCCTTTGTGGCTTGCCAGCCCATCTTTGAGAAGTTGGGCAAGCGCATCATTCACATCGGCCCTACTGGCTGCGGCCAGATCGCTAAGGCGTGCAATCAGATCATGGTAGCCGCGCAAATGGTGGCGATGGGTGAACTGTTGGTGATGGCGCAGAAAGCGGGCGCTGACCCCGAGAAAGTGATCGACGCGATTAAGGGCGGCGCGGCGCAATGCTGGACGCTGG
>JAUQXD010001339.1 GCA_030834835.1 Thermoflexales bacterium
AGCGACAAATCTTTTGCCGACAAAATAGACCTGACCATGATTATCAACTGTAACTTTGTAAATTGGGCAGGTGCCATAACAGGGACCGCGTTCCAGACTTATTTCTAAATCTGGCGGAATGGGCGTCTTGACTGGCTCTGGTGATGTCAGGGCCGATTGACAGGCAGTCAGTGCAACGCATGCAATGATGACGGCTATGGTTTTCATAAAATCACGCTCTTGTATTTCAAGACGATTTTGAAGTTGCCTTGATGGTCACTGCGCCCTCGGTAGAATAAAACTCGCCGTGGTACCCACGCCCTCTGCGCTTTCCAGCCACAACTTTCCGCCGTGCGCGTGGATGAGGCTTTGTGCAATGGCGAGGCCAAGGCCGTGCCCGCCCTGTTCGCGCGAGCGGGCTTTGTCGGCGCGATAGAAGCGCTGGCCCAGGCGAGGCAACTCGTCGGCGGGAATGCCGATGCCCTCATCGTGCACTTCCACCAACACCCAATCGTCTTCCGTGGCCGAAACGTGCAGGGTGATCGTACCGCGCGGCCGGGCATATTTGATGGCGTTGTCGATGAGGTTGAGCACGACCTGTCCAATACGGTCCGCGTCCGCCCAGGCCGGCGGCACTTCGGGATCGATCTCAACTTCGATTTTGAGATCGTGCATTTGCGCTTGTTCGGCCAACCGATCAGCCAGCGCCTGCACCAGACGGCCCATGTCCGTCGGCTTGCGGCTCAAGTTGAGCGCGGCCGAATCGGCGCGCGACAGTAAGAGCAGATCGTTGACGAGGCGGATCAGTCGATCGGTTTCCGTCTCGACGGTTTCCAGAAAACGATCGCGCACGTCCAGATCGTTTACGGCCCCTTCGCGCAACGTTTCGATCGTGCCCTTGATCGACGTCAACGGTGTGCGCAGTTCGTGCGAGACATCGGCGACGAAGTCTACTTGCATCTGACGGGCGGCCTGCAGACGCGCGGTCATGTCGTTAAAGGTTTGACCCAGGCGACCGAGTTCATCGCGCGAGCGGATTTGCACGGCCTGATCGAAATGCCCTTCGGCTACGGCTTCGGCGGCAGTGGTCAATTGCTGCACCGGGCGCGTGATACGCCGTGACAGCCACAGGCCGGCCACCACGGACAAAGCCAGTGCAATCGCCGTCGAAAGCAGCAGGCGTGTGCGCAGATCGTTCAGGACCGTCAAGACATCGCGCAAGCTCTGGCTGAGATAGGCCACGCCGATCGTCTGCGCGTCGCTCACAACCGGCATGGCGACAAAGATGGTCGGCGTCTCGCCGGCCGCCTCGATCCGGCTGGCATACTGCCCTTGTAGAGCGCGCGCGATCAGCGCATCGCTTTGCAGATCAGCGCCGACTTCGACGTTGGACGAATCGGCCACAACCTGACCCTGCGCGTTGAGCACGCGAATGCGCGTGTCCAACTGCGCGCCGATCTGGAGTGAAGTTCCCTGCCAGTACGACGCATCAGTCATATCGAGCAGGCCGGATGTGTCGGTCGGCGGGACCGTGGGGGAGAGATAACCTCTGGCCCGATAGAGGTCGTTCAGCGTCGGCGTCAGGGCGTTGGACTGAAAGTAGAGGTTGCCCGGCGATTGCTGCTGAATGGCGTTATTGAGCGGCGCCTGTGCAGCGATGGGCGGCCCGGCTGCCAGCGCATCCGGGGCAATGGCCTGCACGGTCAGGCGCGCCTGCGCGATCAGGCTGTCTTCCGTCGAGCGGAAGAAGTACGTTTCGAGGAAGGACAACAGCAACAGTCCAGCCACGCCCATCGCCAGCACGATGACGATGAGATGACTGAAGACTAATCGGGCACGCAGACTGGATAGCATAGGAATTCTTTAACCACGAAGGACACGAAGATCACGAAAACGAGTCAAGCATCCTGAGCGGAGTTCCGCATGTTTCTCGCGGAACGGAGTCGAAGGATGCCTGACGGCCAGATTTTTCGACCAGAGCGCATCCTTCGGCTACGCAGCGACAAGGCACGCTGCTCCGCTCAGGATGCTTCGCGTTTCCTTCGTGGTTCATCCTGTTTTCTCTGGTCGCGAAGCCAGTTTGTAGCCCACGCCGCGCACCGTGACGATGACTTCTACATCCGGTGCGGCGTCACGGAGTTTTGACCGCAGACGTTTGATCACCGCATCGACCACGCGCAGATCGTCGTGATAGTCGTAACCCCACACTAACTCCAGCAGCTGTTCGCGGCTCAACACCTGATCGGCGTGACGCGCCAGCGTGTGCAGCATCGCAAATTCGAGCGCGGTGAGTTCGAGCAGAACATCTCCCCAGCGCGCTTCATGGCGAGCAACGTCAAGCGTGAGGGCGGCGACGTGAACGCGATCGGGGGCGGCCGCGATCGGGCGCGGGATCGATCGGCGTAAAACGTTCTTTACGCGCACCATCAACTCGCGCACGCTGAACGGCTTCACCACGTAATCATCCGCGCCGAGTTCCAACCCGACGACGCGATCGATCTCCGCGTCCCGCGCCGTCAACATGATCACCGGCGTCTCGCTTTCCCGCCGCAAAATGCGAAACACTTCCAGCCCATCGATTTTGGGCAGCATTAGATCGAGGATGATCAGATCGGGCCTGTCGCGCCGCGCCGCAGCCACGGCCTGTTCGCCATCGCGCGCGATGATTACCTCGTAACCGGCTTGCTTCAAGTTATACGAGAGCACATCGACGATGGGTGGCTCGTCGTCAACAACGAGAATCTTTGACATGCTTCGATTGTAGCGCGAAACCGGATCTGAAGTAAATAGCGGGTGTGACAGGTTGATGACAATCTGGCGATAACGGCGGCACAAGTGCTTACCGGTCAGTGATACAATTCAGGCATCCAGGGGACAGGAGATTGCCATGCGCGCTCGAACGGTGCGAAGGTTTGGTTTGAC
>JAUQXD010001340.1 GCA_030834835.1 Thermoflexales bacterium
TATGCATTCCAAATGAGCGGGTTAGTGTTCAACGGGAATGATGGACTGCTCGATTATTCTCGTTTTGGAAACATCCCGCCGTTAGACGAGTCTCATCTTAACGAGACAATCGGCCTAAATGGCGGAACGGCTATCAATAACTACGGCACACGCTATTTTTGCAAACCACCAATAGGTCTATCACGTTTAATCCCAGTTACGGTCGCGAATGATCCTATCAACTGGGACTGCCTTTTGTTTGCAGGCGGTACAGATGTGCAGGCAAATATCAACAATGACTATTCAGATACACCTACCAATACACTTCCCGTTTATAGTACATTAACTGATTATAACGATTGGTCCAATCTTGTATTTGGTGGTGGCGATATCGGTCCGATCAACGGACTGGCGACTCGTGCGCTGTCGGCTGCTTCAAGCAATCCAACCGAAGAGCTTACTTTCGAAGCAGACAGCCAGTTCTATAGGCCTTACAAAATCGCGATTCACGGCGGCGGTGATGTGATAGCATCCTTAAATGTCACTAAAACGACGTCTATTACGCTGACCAACCTTGGCGCTTTGACAGCTACTGTTCCAGTCAGTTTCACTCCTGGCATTGGATGGTTCGATCTGTCGGCGGTGCCCATCTCCGTAACATTGGCACCCAGCACCAGCCTGTACATTCCTATCACGCTTACCGTGCCAGTTTCACGGTCTGGAATCATCTCGGATAGTGCGGTCATATCCGCCTCCATCCAAGAGTCCTCACTGCTTGGCGATTCGATAGTTTTGTCTGCGCGCATTGGACCATTGGCGCGATACGTGGCCGAGCCAGTCAGGGGCAGCAAGCCTCTCACCGTGACCTTTAGCGATGCTTCGGTGGGGAGTATCACTGACTGGCTGTGGAATTTTGGTGACGGCGTAACTAGCACATTGCCTAGTCCGACGCATGCGTACACGACCACGGGAGCGTATACCGTCACGTTGACTGTTAATGGGCCGGATGGCAGCGACGAGGAAATCGAGGGGGCTTTGATCCAGGTTTACGAGCCGGCTCATGCCGCCTTCGTGGCTGATCCCATCGGCGGTATGGTCCCACTCGTTGTGACATTTACCAACCAGTCTTCCGGCGACTACAGTGCATCGCTGTGGGGTTTTGGTGATGGACTGACCAGCACATTGCCGAGTCCAACGCATACCTATATCACCGGGGAGGCTTTCACTGTCACACTGACCGTAAGTGGACTGGGAGGAACAGACACATCAACGCGCACGAACTACGTCAGTGCTACCTGGCCCCTTGCCAGCATCATTATCATCCCCACTCCGATTACGATAACCGTTGGCGCGACGCAAACGTTCAGTGCCTCCGGCATTGATGCTGGAGGAAACTCCATGACGATCAGTCCAACATGGAGCGCGGACGTGGGAACGATGACTAACAATATCTTAACTGCACAAACGACACCCGAAACCGGCGGACACGTCACAGCCAATGTGGGCGGCGTGAGCGGAACCGCCCTCGTCAATATAGTGGCTGGCCCATTGGCAAGCATCGGTGTGACGCCAAGTCCAGTGACAGTAACCGTCGGCATGACTCGCTCTTTCACGGCTATCGGCGCGGACGCTTTTGGCAATTCTTTGCTCATTAGCCCATCGTGGAGCACCGACGCTGGGGTGATGACAGGCAATGTTTTGACCGCACAGACCATACCGGCTAACGGCAAATTCGTAACGGCAACTGTTGGCAACATGAACAGCACAGCCGTCGTCAACGTCACGGCCGGGCCGTTGTATCGTTTGACGATCACCCCGACTAATGTCACACTGGCCGTGCATGCGACTCAGCAGTTCACGGCCAGCGGATTTGATGCTTATAGCAACACCATTCTCGGCCTGTCTCCCGTCTGGCAGGTTACACCGATTGACCTAGGTCAGATCGACGCTTCAGGTTTGTTTACGGCAGGAATCAAGGCAGGCGAATATCTTAACGCAGTCGTAGTTGCCTCAGGTGCAATCAGTGCGACTGCCAAAGTGGTCGTTTATTGGCCGTATCAAGTGTATCTGCCCGTCGTGCGGCGCTGATTTGTTTCGAAGATGCCAGAGAGTGCAGGCGGTCACGCACAGATATGGTCAATCCGTACGGTGAAGTGCCGCTGGTGGAATCGCTGCCGAAGCCGGTGATTGAGTTGCCAGTCATTACCTCCGGAGAGGGACGCGTCGTGGCGGAGGGCAAGGTCGAGTACGGGACGACGGATATGTTCGGGAATCCCCTCCAGACGGATTTGTTTGGGGAGGTGGTGACATCGAAGAGGGGAAAGAAGAGGGGAGGAAGAAATGACGCTCCAATCTAATGAACAAGCAGGCCTTGACCAACTCGTTCAAAAATTGCAGGACCTACAATCAGTTGTGAATCGGCAGTTGCCAACCAGCACGCCAGTTGATTGGCCGGCATGGTGTGCTTTTCTTGCTGACATGAAAAATGCGACAGGAAACCTCCGCAATGAAGCGAGCTTCGTCGCAACGATGCTGGCCAAGCAGTATATCACAGCCAAGCATAGCGCACTTAATGACTTCGATGCCGAAACCAAATCTCAAAACGCTCCCGGCTTAGATATCGATGTACATACCAGTGACAGTAAGCGCATTGTCGCTGAAGTTAAAACGATGAAGCCGAACGGGCCGAATGATTTTGGTGCCAATCAATCCGGTCAGGTTATAAAGGATCTGACCAGGCTGGAAGCTACGCCAGCCGATTACAGGTATTTTTCGTGACGAGCAAACGGGCCATGCAAATTGTTACCGCAAGACAGAAGTACAAACAGTACTTAGGCGGCATTGAGGTCGTGTTACTGTAGGAATCGATTATGCCAGTGGCGAGGCCGCTCATGTCAATCATTCCCGATCCATTTCAGGCGAAGGTTAAACTCACTGTGCGCGTGAAAGATGGTCTGTTGGAGTTGCTTGCCGGCGTGCCATTTCCGACCTTGCATGAAGGTTCGCTGGGTGATTTGACGGTCCTTGCTTCGGCCTTTGGGAAGGATCCGATCGTCGCCTGGTTGCGCTATGATGGTGAGATTGGAGTCTTGCCCGAAGGCGAAAAACTTTTGGTGGGCATTAACCCAAAGGATACGCCTGGAGAACTGACCGGTAAGCATTTCCCGTTGAAGGATGCACAGAGAAGTGCAGTAGACAATCCGCCCTGGATGCATTACGTTGAAGTCGTTCTTAAAGAATCGCTTGTCCTTTTGCTACACGGTACAGATAAGCCAACCCTGGCGGACTGTCAGTGCGTAATTCCAGCGCTTGAGCAAGAGGCAGAGAGTGTCAACCAGGCATACTCACTGGTGTCAATCGCTTTTGAGCCTACGCGCCGAGCACATACGGGCAACGTGTTTGAGCGGGTGTTCAACAAGAACGAAAACGGCTTCTGGGTGCCGCTTGATCACTTGCGCGATGACCTTGAGAGGCTGCTTGAACGACGAACACGCTTTGCCTGGCTATATCGCGCTGTGGCGATTGAAGCCAATGTATATCCCGGCTTACCTGACATGCAATTGAGGTTATTTGAAGAATCTGACAACCGAGCGCCTACCCTTATCGACTTTCTTCGTCGATACCCCAAACAAGTTGTCGCGGCGTTCAATAGATGCTGCGAAAAGATCGCTGGAATTCCCAAACCGCCGATCACTCTTACTTCATATGACTGGCTTGGCTGGGAGCAACTCACAATGGTCGCTGCCCAGCTGTCTGCTGAACGGCGCCAGTTGATTTCAGCGGACGGATTAGCAGACTGGGTGGGGCAATCTCTGCTAAACATCTATCGATTGTTAGATAGCGAAGACATCTTCGCTGATGATGATATTCGTCGTATGATGGGTTGGGCCACAGACATGCTGGAATCCATTTGGCAGTCGTGTGGGAAGTCCGGATTGCGTGCGCGATTAATAAGCATCTTTGAGCAGCTCAACGTGAATCAGCGCTCTCAGTTACTTCAATATGCGCGCTGCTTGAACGAGTCGAGACCACAGGACGATCGTGAAGTAGTTCGGCCTAACGGAGATAGCAGATGACCGTCGAAGTATATTTGGGCAAGAAGTTTGAGCATAGTCATGAACGCCGGGCGCTGGCCTGGTTTCTCAAAGACATGCTGGCCGGTTTCGGCGATGGCGACACACTGTATCAGGTCATCGTCGAAACAAAGGTCGACTCGGCCGACATCGATCTGCTACTCATCAGCCCAACTGCCATCATTCTTGTCGAGTTCAAAGCGTTCGTCCACGCTGAAGAAAGTGAGGCGCAGCAGATTCACGTCGTTGGCAAACTGAATGATTCCTGGCAGTATGTTCTCCCGAACGGCCGCGAATACACCATCGGCGATCCGGCAAAGCACAGGAACCCATATCGGCAATCGAGCGGCATGCGCTACGACCTGGCCAACTGGCTGTCAGTCAACAGCCAGTCGATTCTGGGGCGAGCCTGGACAAAAGAAGACGCCCTGGAGCACCTCTGCGCCTGGGTCGTCGTCTTGCCCGGCTTTGACGGCAATACTTCCGACATTGCGTTGCCGCTTGATGAGCTGAAATTGCATCGCACACCGAGCCGCTGGTTTCAGATCTTGCCCATCGCACGCCTGGCTGCAGAGTTCGATTGCGCGCCGGACACCGGCCTCCAGTTGACGGATGCGCAGCGAGGACAATTGATCAGCCAGCTGGGCGTGGCTCGCTGCGACAACCTTCAGGAACTCGTGCCCGGTTATGCGGCGCCTGCACCGCTGTTCAGCAAGCCACCGGAACTTGAAACACTCATTGATCGCGAAGCACAACGTGACGCGCTACTGAATGCACTGACTAACCCCGCTCAGTCCATAATCGTCATTCAAGGTCTGGCCGGCGTTGGCCGGACGGCTGTCGCAGCCTGGCTGGTTGCCGAAGCCAACCGGCGCAACTACCGCACTCGCTGGATTGACTGTCGTGATCGCTCTAATCTTACGCTCGATGCCCTCCTCGTAGCCATCTCGGCTGAAATCGCCGATCTCAAACGCACACTCATTCGCAATCCCGATCAACCGTTGCCTGATCGGCTGGATGCGGCGCTTGAATTTCTAGCAGCGAGGCCGACATTGCTCGTCTTCGACGATTACCATCTGTTGAATCATCGCGCCGCGGTCGATCAATTCGTCGAACGCGCCACGCGCTATCATGGCGGGTTGTGCATCGTGCTGACCTCGCGCGAACGGCTGGCCGATGTGCCGTGGTCGGCTGGCGCCGTGTGCGAGCTCGAACTGGATAACTTGTCGCTGGACGCCTTTCGCGACTTCGTCAACATTCCCGCGCACCATGTCGATCTGAGCGCCGACGATCTCCAGATCGTGTGGCAACGTTTATCCGGCAATCCGCAAGCATTTCTATTGTCTCGCTCAATGGTTCGGCGCATGAGGCTATTGGGCCAACTCGCACAACTGCCTATCGTTGATTCGGAGGAGCAAGCCAAATCGTTGCTGAGCAACGTCAGCCCTGAAGCACAGACATTGGCTCAACGCTTATCGGTGCTGCGCACGCGCTTCACATTCGAGACGGTCGCCGCGCTTTCTCAGACGTCGCCCGAGCATGCCAGTGAATGGTTCCTGGAACTGGTTGACAACTACTGGCTGCAGCCGCAGTCAGCCCAGGAATTTGTCATGATCGAGGTTATCCGCACGGCCTTGCACAGCCGCATGACCGATAAAGCTCGCAAAGAAGCGCATCTCAAGGCCGGCGAACATTATCTTACACTGGCGGATAATGCCGCAGCCGAGCAGCCGAAGACCGAGTATCTGATCGAAGCGCTTTATCACGTACAGGCAGGCGGTCCACGCAAGCAATTGGTGAAGCGCGCCGACGAGCTTACTGAGTTGCTGGCCAGGGCTGGCGATCGCGAGCAAGCGTGCGCCATTGCGCAGGTAGCGCTGGCGGTAGCCAGGGAAGAGACCGATTTAGAAAAGCTATGCTACTGGCTCATCAAAACCAGCCGCTTGGAATTGGATATGGATCACCGCACGTCGGCCGGACAACTGCTTGATGAAGCTGCGGCCTGTTTGCCTGCCTCAACCAGAAAACTGTCCGCCGACCGTGCTCAGTCGTGGCAGCAGCTGACCGCGCAGACAGCCCACATGCGCGGCCGTCTGGCCTATCGACAGCGTGACTACAAACAGGCGCAAGCACAATTCACGCAAGGTTTGCATTTGGCGCAGGACTGCGGTGATGATGTGACGGTTGCCACGTGTTTCACGTTGCTGGGCAGCATTGCCCGGCGGCGCGGCGATTTGGACGAAGCGGCGCTGCTGGGCAATGAGGCGCTGACCATCGCCCGGCAACTCTCGGATCAGAAATTGATTGCCGATAACCTGGGCCACATCGGTCTGGCCGAGCGTTCACGCACACACTATGACAATGCCAAATGGTTGTTCGGCCGGGCATATGAAATAGCCGCGTCAATTAACGATGCCCCGGCGGCCGAGATCTTGTTAGGACACCTGGGGCGCACCACCATGCTGGCCGGCGACAACGAGGAAGCCGAGCGCATTTTTCGCCGAGCGTTGCGTATGGCGCAGGAACTCCACAGTTCCATGGGCATCCGCGTTCAAATGTCGAATCTGGCCGAGGTGCTGATCCGGCAGGCCCGCTACATCGAGGCCGAACCCATTGTCATCGAATCGGAACGCCGCAACAACGCAGCGAACGACCAGATTGGTCTTGCCTGGAATCTAAAACACCGTGGCCAAATAGCGAAGGCACGCGGGCAAATCGACCATGGCAACGATCTGATCAATCAAGGTCTTGAACGACTGCTCAAACTCGACGACAAAGAGTATGTGGCCGAATTTGAATTCGCTCTGCGGCAGGAATTTCAGTTACCGCTTGGCTTCGATCAAATTTGATTGGCCGACCTAAAGAAGATCGGTTACTATGAAACGAACCTTATTCGCTTCTTCGAGGCTATTACATGCTCCATCCCATTCGCGCCCTTGATCACGTCATTGACTCCTACCGTGACTACCTGACCACGGAATTCCGCGCCCGTGATCCGTTATTGCGGCAGGCGTTGGAAAACGCCCTCGATCGGGCGGGCTTCCTCGCGCAGGAGCCATTCTTTTCGGCACATCGGCCGTTTCCGCAGAAACAGCGTTGGGCCGATCTCCCTCTCGATCCGAAACTCGCGGCGGCGATCAGCCAGCGGTCGCGCAGTGACTTCGCCTTTCTGCATCAATCAGACGCCATCACGCACCTGCTGGGCGACACAGCCGGCCCGCTGGTCGTCACTACCGGCACCGGCTCCGGCAAGACCGAGGCCTTTCTCGCGCCTGTGCTGCAGGCCGCCATTCAAGACGCCGTACAACAGCGCGGAGAGCCGGGTCTCGTCGCGCTGATCCTGTATCCCATGAACGCCCTCGCCAACGATCAACTGGAGCGCATTCAGGAATACCTCAAGAATTCCGGTTGGGCGGGTAGCGTCGATGTGCAGATGTATAACCGCACCACCACCGAGGCCGAACGCGCCGCCATGCGCCAGTCGCCGCCGCACATCCTGCTCACCAACTATCAAATGCTGGAGTATCTGTTGGTGCGGCCCAAAGATCGTGACAATCTCTTTGCCAATCATCGTCTGCGCTTTCTAGTTTTCGATGAAGTCCACACCTATCGCGGCACGCTGGGCACGCACGTCGCCCTGCTGATCCGCCGCCTCAAGGCCCACTTACGCCGATCGGTTCCGGCGGCCCCCACGCCCATTTGTGTCGGCACGTCGGCCACAATCAAGAGC
Organism: Thermoflexales bacterium; assembly: GCA_030834835.1. Taxonomy (GTDB): domain Bacteria; phylum Chloroflexota; class Anaerolineae; order Fen-1058; family Fen-1058; genus JAGOBP01. The sequence goes on from JAUQXD010001340.1 coordinate 7,783, forward strand.
GATGATCCCGCCGCGCCGCGCGAACAAGCCGTGCAAGACTTTTTCGGTCGTCTGGCGGGTGAGCAGCCCGATCGAATCCGCGTCATCAACGAGAGCCGATTGGAACTCGATATCCCGGCGGACGCGCGTTATGCCACCGCACCATACGCGGCCGTCCCCGACCTCGATGTACCTGAATCTGTTCGGCGGGCCGTGATCGCGCTCTCGGATGCCCCGGCTGACACGTCCTTGCCCGAAGCCGCCCGCCGCGCCCGGCTGTTGTGGGAGTTGAATGAGTGGCTGGGCGCGGGACCAAAATCGCTGAGCGAACTCGTCGCGCTGGTACGAGCCACGCCCGCCCGATCGGCCTGGGACGCGATCACGGTCGAGCGCGAGGTGGCCGCCGCCTTGCGCATCGGCGCGGCTTTGCCCGAAGGCACGCCCGCGGCGCTGCGGTTGCGGGCGCATCGATTTGTGCGCGGCGGCTGGCAGTTTCACCGCTGCCTCAATCCCGCGTGCGGGGCGCTGTATCCCAAGGGCGAAGAAAAGTGCAGCCAGTGCGGCACCCGCACCGCGCCCCTCTATTTGTGCCGCAATTGCGGCGCGGACTTCTGGCGCATGAGCGGCCCGATCGACGGAGCGGGCGACCTGCAGCCCTTTGTGGAAATCAATCCCTACGATCCGGCGAACAATGGTCAGGCCCCGAACGAGTGGTTGCTGTATCAACCCGAACGCTGGAAAGATGAAGTCTACGAGCCGGATGACGATGAAGACGCCGTGGCTGAAGAACCGACCGAGTATGCGGCCCCGGGCAAACGCCGTCCGGCGTCATCACGCCAGATCAAGGATTTGCATGGCTCCTTCGATTCAGCGTCACTGCGCTTTGATCTGGAACCGGATGCCTTGCCCCACCGCGCGTCGTTGTTCAACACGCGCAAGCGCTGCCCGGGCTGCGGTTCCGTCGGCGGGTTGCGGCCGATCATTACGCGCGTCAGCCTGGGCACCTCGGCGGCTGTGAAGGTTCTGGCCGAAGGTCTGATGGAAGCGCTGCCGGCTGATCCGCAAGCCGCCGATCACAAGCAGCGGCTATTGGTCTTTGCCGACAGCCGGCAGGATGCGGCGCATCAGGCGCGCTTTGTGAAGTTCGCGGCCCGCTACGACCGCATGCGCCAGCGTGTCGTGCGTATCCTGCGCGACAAGGGGCCGTTGTCCTTGCAGAAGGTGGTGGAAGAACTGGGCCGCCTGGGTGTGGAGCATCGCGACAATCCGCGCCTGCCCGACCGCGGCTATCCACGCGGCGAAGAATTGGAAAAAGTCCTGGCGTATGAAGAGGCGCCGCTGCTGGACGACCTGGCTGTCAACACCCGGTATCGCGCCACGCTGGAGAACCTCGGCCTGGTCGCCGTGCAGTATCGTGACCTCGACGAGTTCATGCGCGAGCACGGCGCAGAGGTGACCGAATTGTTCGATCTGACACTGGCCCAGGCTGAATATCTGATCGTGCAGTTGCTGGACACCTTCCGGCGCGCGGGCCTGCTGCACCGTGATCTACTGCGCTTTCACCCGGATGGCGTGAGCAACCAATCGGTTACCTATGCCGCTGAATGGGAGCGCCGCTTGCGCAATCCGGTTGGTCTGCCCGTGGACGAGGCGGGGCATCCGGCCCTGCAACACTCGGGCAGCGACTTGCCGCCGGGCGTGCTCGTCAAACCGGTCTGGGGCAAAGGTCATACCCCGGCCACGCCGCAAAAGGTCCTGACCTTGCTGCTGGGTCGCATGTCGGAGACGCCGCCAGATCTTGAGGCCGTGCGCCGGCTCATGTATCTGTTGGGCGATTTCGGCTATTTGAGAAGCGATGACTTGCACGGTTTCAAGAGTAAGCCCGTGAAGTTGTATCAAGTCAACGACGCGTTGGTGGTGCTGTCGCTGGCGCGTGGGGATCGGCGCGCCCAATGCGATACCTGCACGCGCGTGGTGCCAGACAGCCCAAGTGGTCTGCCGTGCCCGCGCTGCAAAGATGGCACACTGCGGCCGCTCAGCGACGACGAAGTTAGACACTCCCGTTACGCGCGACGCGCCCTGAATCCCGGCGGTGAGCCGCTCGTGGCCGAAGAACATACCGCTCAGATCACGGCCGCCAAACGCAAAGTGCTCGAAGATCAGTTCAAGTCCAGGACCGACGCGCTCAATTTCCTGGCGTGTTCACCGACGCTGGAACTGGGCATCGATGTGGGCCAACTCGATTCGGTGGTCATGCGCAACGTGCCGCCTCGACCGGACAATTACGCCCAACGCGGCGGGCGGGCCGGCCGGCGCAGCCGGGTCGGCATTGTGCTGGGCTATACCCGCGCCACACCGCACGATCAATACTTCTTCGATCATCCGGGTGAAATGATCGCCGGTGAAGTGCCCGCGCCGGCGTTCGGTCTGGGCAATCGCGACGCCTTGCTGCGCCACGTCAACGCCATTGCGTGCGGCCTGGCCGAGCCGGGCCTGGCGGGGCGCATGATCGAGTATGTGACCTTCAAAGGTGAAGTTGTCGCCGAGCAGCTCGCCGAATTGCTGTCCGGCCTTGAGGCGGCGATCCCGCTGGCGGTGGACGTGGCGCTGGATGCCTTCGGCGCCGATGCTTTGTCAGAGGCCGCTTTCTCGCGTGAGGATCTCCGGGCCGCTTTGGAGCAATTGCCCGCCAGGGTCAAAGACGCGATCGAGCGTACTGCTCTGCAGGTGCAGAAACTGCATGCCTCCATGGACGCCGCCTATGAAACCGGCCAGCAGGCCCGGGTGGCCAATCGGTCGATGGACATGATCAACAAATTGCTCGGTGTGCAAACTGAGCAAAACCGGACCGACGAAGCCAACGACATGGGGGCCGCCTATCCTTTGCGGCGTCTGGCTGAATTCGGTCTGCTACCCGGCTATGAGTTCCCCGTCCAACCGGCCACGCTGCGGTTGCTGGGCGACGCCGATGAATGGAGCACGCTCTCCACGGCTCGCTCGACCGGCCTGCGCCAGTATGAACCTGGTGCGCCGGTGTATGCCCGCGGCAAGCGCTGGAAGGTGTTTGGCGTTGATCTGTCTTCGCCGTGGAATCCGCAGGGCAAGCAAACCGCCTGGTACTATACCCAATGTCCAACCTGCAAGTTGGTCTACGATCCTCAGGAAGACGCCCGTTGTCCGCGCTGCAGCCAGGCCTCGGCGGGTCAGCCGCGCCCGGCCTACGCCTACGCCGGTTTCCTGGCGCGGGTCGATGAATCGGCTGTGGCGGACGAAGAAGATCGCGTGGGCAATGCGGACCGCGTGCAGATTCACCCCTCCTGGCATGCCGAGCAAATGATCGGCAAGTGGCGCTTGCCCGAAGGCTGGCGGCTTGAACTGCGGCGTGGGGAAGTCGTGCGCTGGGTCAACGCCGGGCCGCTCAAAGACCCGACCAACAAAGACGGCGATCGGGTGGCCTACATGATCTGTCCGCAATGCGGCAAACTGTTGACCCCGCTTGAAGAGCCGGCGGGGCCGAAGAGCAAGCGCAAGGGGAGCAAGGCCCCGGCGCGCGGCAATCAAGAAGATGGTTACGGCCACGCCCAGAATTGCACCTTGAAAGGCCAGCCCGGCGACACGGGCGCGATATTCGCCGAAGACAAAGTGGAGACCCTGCGACTGTTGTTCCCGTGGGCCGGGACACCTGATCAAGACCAGGCACTTAGGTCCTGGGCAATCACACTCGGTGAAGCGATCCTGGCTGGGGCAGAGCGGCACTTCGCTTTGTCGGGCAACGATCTTAACGCACTATGGGAAGGTGCACATGAAATTAAGCACAGCGACGTCGTGAGCTGCCAGGGTGTGTTGACCTTTATCGATCCTAATCTGGGCGGCAGCGGTTATCTGCGCAAACTGGCTGAGGAGTTCGATCAAGTGGCGCGCGCGGCCTTGCAACATCTTGATCATGACGGTTGCGAGACGGCCTGCTATCGCTGCTTGAAAACTTACCTCAATCAACGCTGGCATGGTGTATTGCGCTGGCCGGTGGTGACCGCGACGCTGCAAGGGCTGGCCGAAGCTACTCCTGAAGCCACCCCCCTGACTGCGCAGGACATCAACGATTCCGCCCCCTGGCAGCAGGCCTTTGCGGCCGGCTGTGCCTCACCGTTAGAATATCGCTGTATGCAAGTGTTGGAACAAGCCGGGTTCTCCCCAGCCAGACAATATGCCATTCGGGATGGCGCTGGCTTGCCTTTCACGGTTGCCGACTTCGCCTTTCCCGATCAACGCGTGGCGATCTACGTGGATGGTGTCGCTTTTCATACGGGCGATCGACTGCGGCGTGATCGAACGATTGAGCAACGCTTGCAGAGCATGGCGAATCCATGGAAAGTGCTGCGAGTAAAAGCAAAAGACATATATCAAGACCAGAACGACCTGATCGGGCGAATGAAATCTGCACTTCCGTGAATTGATGACAATCCTAGTTTGAGGCGCTACTCTTCGAACGAAAACGAACGCATCCAGTGTGTGTGGCTGCATGGGCTGAGACGATCGGTTCTGTCAAGAGCAGCGTTGTGCGCACCGAAAAAGGAAGATTTGGATACATAAGGATATTGGACGAGAGCCTCTAGTTCTAGAAGTAGGATGGGAGTTGTAAACACATGCTGTACAGATTAAAGAATGGCGATCGGCCACAATGGAGATCGAGCGGAGAGTGATGGACGATAGTCAACTGTCCAGACTGCAAGCAATAATACGCAAAATGCGAAGTTAACCGCGGGGGTAAATATGCAATCACAAGGGATTATCTTACTTGAAATCACCATTGACTTATATCATCACCTTTCTTCATCGATATTGGCGTGCATTTATCATCTCGATACTGGGTGTAGCAGGATTCGGTATTTATCTAGTTGGGTACAATTCTCAAGCCCGTGACGCTGGGATTCCCACACAATTCACGCAAGAGCAGGCCAAGACATTGGCCCGCAGTTTTCTCGAAATCCAAGGTTACACTCTCGCGCCAGAGCCCCTTACAGTACTCGAAGAACAAGACACTCAGGGCTACCGTTATCTCATTCAGCTGCTGGGAGCAGTAGATGCCGTCGAAGTCATTCGAACCCAGTCGCTGCCGCTGGTCTATTGGCGCATTGCATGGTCAACAGCAGATTATGCCGGTTGGTTCACGGTTGATGTCGGACTCAATGGCCGCGTCATAGGGTTCCAAGTGCCAGCTAAGTTCCAAGATTTTGGTGCGAACCTGCCGACTCTTGAAGCAGCGCGCCAGAGAGCGTCTGAATATCTTTCGGCCCTGCAAGACTGGGCCCCGGCTGAATGGCAGCTCATATCTAAGACTTACTCGATTCAGTCGGGAACACGGGCCGACTATAGCTTCGAATGGCAATATAAGGCAGCCGATTGGTCGCGGGCGCTTCGATTGGCCGTGACGCTACAGGGCAACATTATCACTCAATATCGACGTTATCTTCAGGTTCCAGATGATTTTGCGGCGGCAACCGGCACAATTCGTACCCTGGCTCTCTCGATTAACGACACTGCGTTCAACTTAAGTAAGGCCCTAGTTCTCATTGCAAGCATAGTAATCTACTATCGGACAGCACGATACGGGCCAATACCTTGGCATACCGATTGGATCGTTGTCACTATTTTAGTCATAATCAGCACGTTGAAATGGCTCAATGACTGGCCACCAATTTCAACGTCGTATGATGTCACTCAGTCCACCGGTCTTTGGGTTGTCGACCTTGCTGTAAGCTGGCTTCAGTCAGTCGTTGCCGATGCGGGTACACTCTTTCTGTTATGGAAAGGCGGTACACTTCTAGGCCGCAAAGTGCAACCACGTCGTAACTGGCTACTATTGCGCAGCGGCAATCGTTTGGAGTCGCTTGCGCACTCCTACTGGCGCGGGCTAGTTCTCG
>JAUQXD010001341.1 GCA_030834835.1 Thermoflexales bacterium
TCTTTGCGGGTAAGGGCGGCGTAGGCAAGACGGTCGCTTCGTGCATCACCGCAGTCTGGCTGGCGCGACAGGGTTACAAGACGCTCCTCCTCACCACCGATCCCGCCGCGCACATCGGCGATGTGTTGGGCAAACCCGTCGGTGATGATGCCGCGCCGGTTGAAGGTCTGCCCAACCTGTGGGCGGCAAAGATCGATCCGAAAGCGGCCGCCGAGGTCTACAAGCCGCGCATCCTCGATGATGCGCGGCAGCGGGGCCGGCCGGAAGCCTCCATCAAAGTCATGGCCGAAGAACTCGATTCGCCCTGCACCGAAGAGATGGCTGCGTTCGATAAATTCATCGACTTCGCCTCGCAGGCCGATTGGCAGGCGATCGTGTTTGACACGGCACCGACCGGTCACACCATGCGCCTGATCGAACTGCCGATGGATTGGAGCCAGCAGATCGATGTGAAGGTGTTTGCGTCAGTCGACACGACGGCCGCCGACGATGTGGCCAAGCGGCGCTTCGGCGACGTAATCGAGATGATGCGCGATCCGGCCCGCAGCACGTTTGCCTTTGTGATGTACCCCGAATCGACCCCCATCCTGGAAGCTTATCGCGCGGCGGAAGAACTGCGCACGGTCGGCATCAAAGCCGGACTGGTCGTCGCCAACTTCGTCATTCCCGCCGAGCAGGCCACTACGCCGTTCACACAGTCGCGACGCGCCATGCAAGAAAAATATCTTCAGGAGATCGCGCAGCGCTTCGCGGTGCCGGTGGTGCAAGTGCCGCTGCTGGCGCATGAAGTGAAAGGCATCCCGATGTTGATCGAGTTGGGGCAACAGGTCTATGGAAGCGAGTCGCCCATCGCCTCTCAGCCCTTGCGCGGGGTGAATGTTGGATAAGGGTACCGTCCTAGTCTTTGCGTGCTACGGTCTGGGCGAAGCGCCTGCCGAGTTGCAGCAACAATTAGCCGTTAAGTTCCTGAGCCTGATCGACAACGAGGCTACGCTGCCGGCGAAGATTCTCTTTTACACCGACGGCGTAAAACTAGCGTGCGACGGCTCGCCCGTGATCGATCAACTGCGGGCGCTGCAAGCCCGGGGTGTCGAGCTGATTCTGTGTTCCACCTGTCTGGATTATTACGGCTTGACCGATCGCGTCGCAGTGGGTATCGTCGGCGGCATGCCCGACATCATTGAAGCGATGTCCATGGCGAACAAGGTAATCAGTCTATGCCGAAACGCAATGTGCTCTTTCTCTGCACGGGTAATTCGTGCCGTTCACATCTCGCCGAAGCGATCGTCAATGCGCGGCTAAGTGATGACTGGTCCGCCGTGAGCGCGGGTACACAACCGGCTGGCTATGTGCATCCCATGGCGATCCGCACGCTGGCCGAAATCGGTATTCAGCATCAAGGTCGCTCGAAGTCGGTGGATGAGTTCCGCGACGTGCCGTTCGATCTGGTTGTGACCGTGTGCGATTCCGCCGCCGAGGAGTATCCCGTCTGGTTGGGGCAAGGCAAACGGGTGCATTTGGGTTTCCTGATCCTGCTAAAGCCACTGGCACGGATGAAGAAGTGTTAGCCGTGTTTCGCTCAGTGCGCGACGACATCGCTGAGAAAATTCCGGTGTTGCTGGCAGGACGTGATCGCGGATAAATTGACGGAGGCTGAAAGATGGCTCAGACACCTTTGTCGGCGGGCTGGACGCAGCTGGCGCGCGGCGAGCAAAACAACGATGCAGTCAATCGCTGTCCGGCGGGTCACGTTCACCTCGATTACGGTAATGTCACGATCCGATTTGAGCGCGATGAGTTTCTGGCCTTCGCGCAGATGATAACCGACGCGGCGAATCGACTCACTGGAAACACGCGGCAGTCCACCACGCCGCCAGCCGCTACACCGTCGAACACTTTCTCACTGAATTAAGGTTGGCCCATGGAATTTAAGGCATTAGTGCAGCAAGTATTACTCACGGTTGAACCGCCGTCGCTGAACGACACGGCCAGCGATTGGCTGCGTGTCGAACGCAGCCTGCGTGCGCAGCTGCCTGATCGACCCGTAGCGGCAACATTGACCGCCTTGCGCGATCTCGGGCCTGCGCTCCGCCAGGGCGACTGGCAGATCGTGGCCACAGTAGCCGAGGTGGGTGATGTCTGGCGCGTGGTCCAGATCGCACCCGCCCGCTTCGCAACCTACCCGATCGGTCTGGCCGTCGATCTGGGCACGACCACGGTCGTGGCCGAATTGGTGAACGTCGTGTCGGGCGAAGTGTTGGGCACACGGCTCGCTTACAACGCCCAACGCGACTTCGGCGTCGATGTTACCGCGCGGATGATGCATGCTGAAAAGCCCGGCGGATTGCTCGAATTGAGCGAAGCCATCCGGCGTTCCTTGAACGATCTGATCACGTCGCTGTGCGTTGAAGCGAACGTCGATGCGGATCGGATCGCCGCCGCGGTGATCGCGGGCAACACGATCATGGGGCACTTGTTACTGGGTCTCGATCCCAGTAGCATTCGGCGCGAGCCTTACGTGCCAGCCGCGACCACCTTCCCGGTGATGACCTCGCGTGAAATCGAGTTGAATCTCAGCGCCGACACGCCGATCTACCTGTTACCGGCCGCCAGCGGCTATGTGGGCGGCGATGTGACCGCCGGGTTGCTCGCTACCCAGCTGGCGGATGCAGAACTGCCGTCCATCTTGATCGACATCGGCACCAACGGTGAAACCGTGCTGGGCTGTCGCGAGTTTTTGTTGGCGTGTTCTGGGTCGGCAGGCTCCGCGTTTGAAGGTTGCGGGCTGGAATGGGGCATGGCCGCGCAGGCGGGCGCAATCGATCGTGTATGGGTGGCCGATGGCCGCATCGCCTATCGCACCGTTGGTAACGAAGCGCCGCGCGGTATCTGCGGCTCCGGGTTGATCGAGACGTTGGGTGCGTGCCTGCAAGCGGGCATCATCAATCGCAATGGCAAGGTCAATCTTGAAGCGCCTTCAGCCCGGCGTAACAACGATGGGCACCCCGTCGTGGTCATTGCACCGGCCACCGAGACGACCGTTGGCCGCGATTTGGCGCTGCGACAGGGTGACATCGAGAACCTCATCCGCGATAAGGCGGCATTGTTTGCCGGATCACGAATTCTGCTGGCCAATGCCGCCCTGACGTTTGAGGATGTCGCCGAGATTCTCATCGCCGGCAACTTCGGCCAGTCGTTAGACATTGATCAGGCGGTACGGATCGGACTTCTGCCGGATATCCCGCGCGAGCGGATTCGCTTTATCGGCAACAGTTCGTTGGCCGGGGCGCGGGCGGCGCTGGTGTCACGGGGGCAGTGGCAGCGCGCGCAAAGCATCGCGGCCTCGATCACGTGTCTGGAGTTAACGGCTGAACCAGGTTACTTTGAAGAGTACACGGCGGCGCTATTCTTGCCGCATACCGATCTATCACTGTTTCCATCATCCCAATCCCACCAGGAGACGGGGACTATTCTACAAGGAGTGATCTGATGAATGATGTGTTAGTGAATGAATTGGAGCTGGCGCCCGCGTCAGTCGTGAAGCAAGCGGCGCGTGACTTCGCGGCCACGTTGGCCGAGACGCCGCAATTCAAGGCCTACGAAGAGGCGGCTGACCGCTTGAATCAGGACACGGAGGCCCAACGTGCGATCGAGGCGTTTGAGACTAAACAGCAATCGCTGCAAGCCATGCTGATGCTCAATGCCGTCAGTGAGGCGGACCAGGCCGAGCTGCAACGCCTGCAGCGCGCGTTCAGCAGCCTGCCGGCGGTGGCGGCCTATTTTCAGGCGCAGGCCGATTTGATGACCCTGTGCCAGACCACT
>JAUQXD010001342.1 GCA_030834835.1 Thermoflexales bacterium
GCTGATTCGTGCTCATGTCGAAGCCCAAATCGAAACGTCCTATTTCACCCCTTGAATTCGTGCTCATTACGCTGGGACTTGGCCTGGCGGTACTGGTTGGTCTGCAATTGCTGCTGGGCCGCCTGGTCAATCGCCCCACGGTGCCGGTTGCCGCGCAGATCATTCCCACCATTACGGATACGATCGAGTCCACTGCGACGAGCACCCTGATCGCGCTGACGTCGACCGACACCTCGACGCCGCGACCGACGCTCAATGTGCCGCCGACGTGGACGGCAACATCCACCTGGACACCGACGCCGACGCGCACTGCCACGCCGACCGAAACACCGACGCCCACCGCGACCTCCAAACCGCCGCTGCCCGGCCTGCGCCCCACCGTCACGCTGGCGTATGCCGAGATCATCTCTGGCACGGAATTTCTCGGCGGCCCGGCGGGCGCGCCCACGCCGGTGCCCATCCTTGATTTGCCGCCGCAAACGATCAATATTGCCCTGCTGGGCAGCGATAAACGACCCGGCAGCGCCGGTTGGCGCACCGATGTGATCATTGTCGCCAGCATCAACCCGGAGATTCCGTCCGTCAACCTGTTCAGCATTCCGCGCGACACGTGGGTGTACATTCCCAACTGGCGCTACACGCGCATCAACCTGGCCGACTCGCATGGCGAAGCCAACAACTTTCCGGGCGGCGGGCCGGGGCTGGTGGCTGAGACACTGCAATATAACTTTGGCATTCCCGTTCAATACTATGCCCGCGTCGATTTCGACGGCTTCAAGAAATTGATCGATGCCGTGGGCGGCGTGGACATCACCGCCGATTGCCCGTTGTACGACATCTTCCCCGATAATCCCCCCGGCGTTACGGACATCGGCTTCACTGAGATTACGGGCACGATCGATATTCCGGTGGCGGGCATCTATCACCTCGACGGCAAGCATGCCCTGTGGTATGCGCGTTCACGCAAGACCACCAGCGACTTCGATCGATCGCGGCGGCAGCAGCGTGTGCTGCGCGGCATCTGGAACGGCGTTCAGACGCAGGGCATCATCGGCCAACTGCCCAACCTGTGGGGCGAACTGCTCAACACCGTGCAGACCGATCTTCAACTGAACGACGTGTTGTATCTGGCCGGCCTCGGCACCCAGATCGATCGGTCGCGTATCAAAAACAGTTTCCTCGATGGTCAAAACGCCCATCGCTTCACCAGCGAAGAAGGCGCCAGCGTCTTCTATTTCAGGTATGAAGAAATCTCGCAGACGTTGAAGTCGGCTTTCGAACCGCAGAATCTCAATCGGGCGGGGCAGCCGTCGGCCGTGGTGGAAGTGCTCAACGGCACAGGTCATGCCGATTGGGACGCCGTCGCCACCGATCGCTTGAACTGGTATGGCTACGCTGTATCGCGCTATGCGGCCGCCGAGCGATCGGATTACACGACCACGGTCATTTACGATCTGCGTTCCACGCCCAAAGGCTCGCGCCTGTCTGAGTTGGGCCGACTGTTCCGTGTGTCCGGCGCGAATCTCGTTTCAGCACCGGACGCCACCGCGGGCGCGGAATATCGCATCATCCTCGGCGCGGATTGGGATCCTTGCCAGCGATCCAGTGTCGGGGTGTTTCCCACGCGCACGCCCACCCCCACGGCGACTCCACAATGATCAATTGTCAATGCACAATGATCAATGCACACTTCACCACGCGTAATGTCCAGTGTGTTTGATGTATTGTCGATTGATCATGGACGGTCTATAATCATGCTACTCTGGCATCAGGTTTGGATTACTTTTCATGCACTCATTTCAAAAACATCCGTTCATTCCGATCATCAGTCTTTTCCTCATCGCATCTTTCATTACTGGCTGTGCAGGTCTCGCGCTTGAACCGAGCACCGTAGCCGTCGCGATTGTGACGCCGACTGTGCCGCGGCCAACCGTCACGCCGTTTCTGACCGATACGCCGCAGCCGACGTTTTCACCGGCGCCTACTAAATCGCCCACGCCGACAACTGCACCGACGAACACACCCACCGTAACACCCACGCCGGCCCAAATGCGTGTGGCTGGTGAGCTGGGCGTCTCGATCGAGATTACGGCGGGCCAGACCATCAGCGGCGGAATCCCTGCACCTACGCCCGTGCCCTTGATCGACCTGCCCGCGAACACCATCAACGTGCTGCTGCTGGGCGTTGACTCACGCCCCGGTGAAGCGCTGGGCCGCACCGACACGATCATCGTGGTCAGCCTCAACCGGACGCAGCAGACCGTATCGATGTTGAGCATCCCGCGCGATTTGTGGGTGTATATTCCCGGCGTCAATCGCTTCGACCGCATCAACACTGCCGACATCTGGGGCAGCCGCTATAAGTTGGGCGGCCGGGTGGATTTGCTGGCCGAAGTGATTCGCTACAACCTGGGCATTCCCGTCAACTACTATGCCATCGTCAACTTCAGCGGCGTGCGCAATATCATCGATCGAGTGGGCGGCATCGATGTGCTGGCGCAGTGCCCGTTGTATGACATCTTCCCCGATCTGCCGCCCGAAGCCAACGACATCATCACCGACACGGCACAGTTGTCCACGGTGCCCACCGGCACGATCGATATTCCGTCACCCGGGCTGTACACGCTCGACGGCCAGCACGCCCTGTGGTATGCGCGCTCGCGCAAGACGACCAGCGACTTCGATCGATCGCGCCGCCAGCAGAATGTCCTGCGCGCAGTGTGGGCCAAAATCAAAGCGCAAGGATTGGTGACGCAGCTGCCCAATCTGTGGAACGAAGTGACCTCACTGGTCACGACCGATTTGACCCTGAATGATGTGATCTATCTGGCCTCGTTTGGTTTGCAGCTCGACGATACGGCTTTGAAACAGCGCGCGATCGATCGGGCCGTGCTGCAACCCTTTACCACCGAGACGGGCGCGGCGGTGTTGGGTATCCTGCCCGATCGCGTGCCGCTCGTCGTCGCCGAAGCGTTCGAGCCGCCGCTGACCAACGTCGCCGCGCAAAGCAGCGCACAGGTGGAAGTGCTTAATGCTACCGGCCGGGCCAGTTATGATTTGCTCGCAGTCGATCGCCTCCGGTCCAACGGCTTTGGTGTATCTTCGTTTGGCCCGGCGGCGCAAGTCGTGTCGCGCACGCAGATCATCAACTTCGGCACGACGACGAAAGGCTCGCGCCTGAATCAACTCGTGCGGCTGTTCGACGTCAAAGCCGATCAAGTGATCAATCAACCGGACGCCAACAGCCCGATCGGTTTTCGCCTCCTCGTCGGCCCGGATTTTGATCCGTGCAAGCCGCCGCCGGCGGCGGTGAATCTACCCACACCAACCCCGACACCAACGCTTACACCTACGCCACAGCCATAAGTCCGGTGTGCAGTGCATGCCGAGCATCTACCGCACCGCAATTCTTAATTTGAGTTCTGCAAACAATGCTGGCAGCCGAGCGGGCTCCCACGCCCGCGACACCGGCGGCGTGGGAGCCGCCCTGCTGCTAAAATGAGAATTGCTGTATGCCGCTGGGCGATGTCGCCCGCGCTTGCATTTCGTTATCACGTAGGCGATAATCAGTTATCCTCTTTGCCGGGCTTCAGATGAACGACCCATTCGATCAACACGATCCTGCGCTTGATCAGCCTTCCTTCCTGCGCGCCGCCCTGGCGTTGGTGGTCTTTGATCTGATCTGGCTGCTGCTGACCGCGTTGGGCGCGTGG
>JAUQXD010001343.1 GCA_030834835.1 Thermoflexales bacterium
GGTGTTGGCAGTGATCAGCGGCTGCATCAATGAAAGCATCCAGCTCTGGGGGCCGAACATGGTCACGCCCCATTACTGGGCGCGTCAGGGCCTGCTCAATGTCTTGCAGCGCGGCATGGGGCTGGAAGGAGTGTTAGCGCCTGCCGGAATGCTGTTGGCACTGTCGATCGTCTTCTTCATGATCGGGGCGCGACGCTTCAAGTTTGAGTAGCCGTTGATGACGTGGCAGGCTCGACCGGAGGCGCGCCTGATGTATCAAGGCCAATCGAATCGTAGTTCAGCAGGCGATCAACCTCGCCGCTGAGGCGTGATGCGGGACATGCGTCTGGAGAACGACGCGGCACGATCCGATCGCGACGCTAGACGTGATGACGTGCTTCAATTGTTTGATCGAATTCGATCATATGCTGAAGTATTCGAACGCCCTGTATATGAGGGCTAATGCCCACAATCAATCCGGGAGGCATGAACTTATGAATAACCAGTCAGTTGTAGACCTGGAGCCGAAGAAGCAGAAGTTGATGGGCGAGATCAATCAATTCGTGGAAACATACCAGAAACGACATTCTGGTAATTTCCATCTGAATTGGATTCTGATTGTCATTGGCCTGCTTTTATCCGCAGGCGTTACCGTGGCCGGTATGCTCAATCAAGGGTTGATAGCGGCTGTTTTAGGGATTTGCATAGGTTTCCTGTTGGGCTTACAGAACGCATTTCCGCTGGGAGAAAAGGCCGAGTTTTACCGGTTGATGATTGTCGAAGGCCAGAATCTCATTTCGGTGCTCAACTACGAAGTTGACACCCTCAAAGAATTCGAAGATAGTCAGAAACGGTTCCGCAAACTACGAAGTCATGCTGCCGCATCTCTGCCGAAGGGGCGAGGTATGGAAGCCGTAAAAGAAATGTACAAGGATTTTTCCCGAAAAGACACAGCTTGATCGTGGCAACGCATGCTGTAGAGACGCTGGACTGCCCGCTTCAAGCGTGTGGCGGTTTAGGTTCGAGTAACTTACCTTACGCAACCTGAGCGGAGTTCAGCGCACTTGAACGCAGTCGAGAGCCACATTCTTCGACTGCGCCGCGCAAAGAATGCGGCATGTTGCATGGCTGACAAAAATGTCAATTCGAGTCTTGTTGGTTGACGATCAGATTCTCTATCGCGAGGCGCTGCGTACGCTGCTGTCGCTCCATTCCGAAGTCGACGTGATCGGCGAAGCGGCCAATGGCGAAGAAGCGTTGCGCCTCGCGGCAATGCTCCATCCCGATGTGGTGCTGATGGATTTGCACATGCCGGTGATGGACGGCGCGACGGCGACGCGGCAATTGCTGTACCAACAACCCACGTGCCGCGTGATCATGCTCTCGACCTTCGACGATGAGGATTCGCGAACACGAGGACGGGAAGCGGGGGTTGCGGCGTATCTGCTGAAGGACACATCGCTGGATGATCTGGTGGAGACGATACGCCGCGCAGCGGCTACGACATAGGGGTCAGGCATTCACATTTCCTGCCCCGACTGTTTCCTGCTCTGCTTACAAAGTAATCGCCGGTTCCGCTCGCTCAATCGAGGTTGGCGGTTTTGTCTCGGCAATTGTCGCCACTCTGGGCGTGCGGCAAACTCTCGTTTTCCCCCGTGTTATTTCGGTTTAGCGCCGCCGATCAAATCCGCCCCTGGCCGCATGCGCTTTTCGCCGATCTCGTGCATACTATGCATATCGTTTCGGAAGGTAGAGGTTGCGATTGGCAGATGGAAGGGTGTTGCCGCTGCGATGATTTCCAGATCGAAGCAACGGGGGAAGACTATGCGAGCCTTTGTGTTGAGTGGTGGCGCCAACTATGGCGCGCAGCAAGCCGGCGCGTTGGAAGTGCTGTTCGAGCACGGCCTGCGGCCGGACATGGTGATGGGCGTTTCGGCGGGCGCGCTCAATGCGGCCTGGGTGGCGGCGTCGCCCGATCTGGACGGCGTGCGGGAATTGGCTCGCATCTGGCGCGAAGACGCGGCGACATCCATTCCGGCAGTCGGGCCATTGACGGCGCTGTTCCGCGTGGTCTGGGGCAAGGACAGCCTGTTGCCTAATGATTCGCTGGTGCAGTTTCTTCGGCGTTGGCCCTTTTCAGAGCGCGCGTTTGGCGAGTTCATCCGGCCACGTTTGTACACGGTAGCGGCCAACTATGACACGGGCGCACTGCGCGTGTTCGGCGATGATCCGAACGATCGCGTGCTGGACGGGCTGATGGCCAGCACGGCCATGCCGCCGTTCTATCCGCCGTGGGAAGTGGATGGCGTTTCCTACCTGGACGGCGGTGTATCTTCGCATCTGCCCCTGCAGGCGGCGGTTGCCCGTGGCGCCGATGAAATCTTTGCGCTGCGCAATGGGCATGATTTCGCGCTGGCTACCGGTCCGGTTCAACGCAACGTGCTGTCGATCGGCGCGCACGCGATCTCGCTGCTGATCGCTCGACAGGTCCAGCTGGAAGTCGAGGCGATACAACGCGATCGGACGGTGCGGCTCCATCTGATCAATCTGCACATCGATGACGATCCTGGCCTGTGGAATTTCTCGCGCGCGGCTGAGCTGATCGATGTCGGGCGACGGGCGGTCGAAGTGTATCTGAAGAATTGACACAGGCCGGGTCGCAACTGTCGTGCGGCCGCGCTGGAGGCTGTCGTCAGACGCGAGTTGCCCGGCTGAAAGCCTTGAATTGTTCATTGAAAATTGTTCATTGATCGTTGTTAAGGTATAATCCGCGCAACGAGTGACCTATCTCTTTGTCGGAGGCAGAGTATGGCGGATCCAGTCAAGGCAGAGGCGTTGGCGCTGCGCCGCAAGATCATGTCGGTCTTGATCCTGGGCGCGCGCTTGAAGGCCGGCAAAACGAAGCGGGATTGCGCTGCGGCTTTGGATATGTCGGTCTCCGCCTATTCAGCCTGTGAGGACGGCCGGCACGATCTGTCACTGCCCGAGTTGGAAGTCCTGGCCAATTTCCTCAAAACGCCCATCACGGCGTTCTTTGACAAACCCGAACGGTTGGTGGTGGACGAACCCGAACTGCCGTATGAGCAGATTATTGAATTGCGGCAGCGTATCATCGGGGCATTGCTGCGCAAAGCGCGCGTGGAAAAGGGCAAGTCTGCCAGAGATGTTGCCGATCTGCTGGGCGTGACGGCGCAGCGCCTGACCGAATTCGAGTTTGGCGCGAAGCCTGTGCCGTTGGCGCTTCTGGAAGAACTCGCGGACGTGCTCGACGTGTCGATGAGTTACTTCATCGATGAAGGGGTGGGCGTGATCGGCGAGCAGGAACTGCTTCGTCACCAGTTCGATCGGTTTGGCGAACTCCCGGAGGACGTCCGTCACTTCGTCACTCATCCGACGAACATCAGCTATCTGCGGGTGGCGCAGCGCCTGTCGGATATGACCACGGCGCAGCTGCGCAACATTGCCGCGGCGATTCTGGATATCACGTACTAATTCAACGAGGAAATTATCATGGATGCCAGACAGATCAAAGATGAAGGCTTGAAGTTATATCGCGAAGCGCGCTATGAAGAGGCCGCAGCCAAATTTGTGGAGGCCCAGCAGGCGTTTGTCGCTGCGGGCGATCTGAAAGAAGCGGCGGAATGCATCAACAATCGCGGCGTGTGCTGGCGGCAGGCGGCCAAATTCGACGAAGCAACGGCCGCTTTCGAAGAAGCCCTGACCGCGTTTCAAGGCTTGAACGACGCGATGGGCGAGGGGCAGGTGCTGGGCAATCTGGCAGCGCTGGCCGATTCGCGTGGCGACGGCAAGCAGGCGCTGGAGTTGTATCAGCAGGCGGTGGTGATCTTTGAGAAACTGGATGCCCAGGACTATGTCAAAGACACGTACACCGCCATCAGCAAGCTGCAACTCAAGCAGCGCAATTTTATGGGTGCCATTGCCAGCTTTGATGCGGGACTGGAGCAGTTGGACAAGCCCAACCTGGTGGAGCGCCTGGCGCGCAAGATTCTGGGCGGCGGTCTGCCAAAGGACGACGCACCGAAGTCGGTGGACAAGCCGGAAGAATAGCCGCCAATTGCGCATCGACCGAACGCGTGTGAGCAAACCAAACGCCTGATCTCGTGTCAAGAGATCAGGCGTTTCGATTTCCACCTGTGCGATAGGCCAGATCCAACTAATGTTCCGGCAGGACGTAATCCTTGAACTACACAAATCAATGACGGCCGGCCTGACGGGCAATCGGCATGAGTTTGTTTTGTTGCGCCGGTCATGGCATGCCCGCAACCGCACTTAATCAGACCGGTCAGCAGATATTTGTGCCTGGCATTGCGCGGTGATTGGTGCATGTTTAATTCGCGCCGTTGTTGCGCCGTCTGTCAGGACGCTCGATCAATAATGGGCGGCACTTCTACTGGAGTGGATTGATCTTTGCTCCGCCGTTTAACTGGCTTGCCCGGCTGATTCTCGATGACTTTGCCATAGTGATGTACGCCGCAGTAGGTCTCATTCTGCACGATGCGTGAAACGGTGGTATGACTCCAGATGCCGACCGTATGCTTGCTGGACATGGTATGCGTATGCGGACACAGCCCGCCCATCGCAGTGAGTGATAGAACTCCAGGTTCTCAAGCATATTGCCTTGCCGGACCCGTACTGCCGCGCACCACGAGTTCCGGGCGGATCAAGACCTGTTGTGTAGTAGTCAGCGTGCCGTCTAAACGGCCCAGCAAAATTCGCGCGGCTTCACGGCCCAGCTCAGCGCCCGGAAAGCTGATCGTGGTGAGGGGCGGCGTCGCCAGTTCGTTCATCGCTTCGTTGAGCAGGCCGATGACCGACATATCATCGGGTATGCGCAAGCCCCGCGCACGGATGGCCTTCAACACGCCAATCACGCAATGCTCCTGCGGCGTCACGATCGCCGTCATGTGCGGGTGCTCATCGAGCAGGCGCTGCACCACCGCCGCGGCGTCATCGGAGTCGAGATTGACGGCGCACCACTGTTGTGGCAGGCCGGATTGGCGGCAGGCCCGATCGTAGCTCTGTAAAGCCCACCGGCTGTAGCCGTATTCCTTGTCTTGCACCACCGGCGACAGTGTCACAAAGCCGATCTGCCGATGCCCCAGCTCAACCAGATGCTGCATGGCGGCCGTCACGCCCTGCTCGACATCCATATCCACAAAGCTTAGACTCGTGTTATCCGCGCAGCGCCCGATCAGCACGAAGGGATAAGTGTGCTGTCGCAACACCTCGACGCGCCGATCGTGGGTCTGGATTTCCATCAGGATCATGCCGTCGGCTTGCCCACTGCGGAAGATGGCCAGCAGATCGTTGTCGCTGAGCGAGTTCACGATGATATTGATGGAATAACCGGCGGCTTCGCAGCCTAGCGCGGCTTCAAAGATGAGACGATGAGCGGGCGGGTTAAAATCCTGCGGAAAGTGCATGGCGATTAAGTGGCTCTTGCCGGAACGGATCTGCTGCCAGCTGCTCTGCGGGGCAAAGCTATATTCTTCCATCACGCGCAACACTCGCTCACGCGTTTCCTCGGCGACATCCGGCTTGTCATTGAGAATCCGCGACACTGTGGTGACTGACACCCCGCTGGCAGCGGCAATGTCTACAATGGTGGTCTTTTTGATCTTCGATCGTCGCGCCACAATGATTTTTCCTTTCCCGGCACCTGCCAGACCGACGAGCCGGGGCTGTGTCTACAGGTCCACCGCGATGGGTTGACCGTCGTAGTTGATGCGCCGCTCTTCTGATTTTACATCATGCACTACCACCCGAAACTCGCGTTGCTCCGGCGTGCCGGGATACTGTCCGACTCGTTGGCCCAGCATCAAACGTCGAGCGGCATCGTCCCATTCGATCTGGATGGTGGCGAAAACGCCCTGTTCGTAGCGATAGTTATCGCCCTCATCTTCATACAACTGGAAACAACCATCACTGCCGGGATAGAGGTGCAACTCGATCGGGGCATTGGGCTGATCGTCTACATACTGCCGGCGAGGACCTACCGGCACGATCGATCCGGCGCGCACGTACAAGGGCAACAAGTCTAATGTCGCGCTGGCTTCAATGGTCTGTCCGCCCTGATAACATTGATTCGTCCAGAAGTCATACCAATTCGTTCCGGCGGGCAGGTAAACCGATCGAGTACGGCGACCATTCCGCACGGGCACTGAATCGACCGCGTAATACATGGGCCGCGTGATCGGGTTCACCAGCAGCGCCGGCCCCAGCATGAATTGATCGGCGACATTATACACGGCGGGATCATGCCGGAAATCGAAGGGCAACGCCCGCAGCATGGTATACGCTTGATGCGTGGTCCAACCGGCCAGTGAATAAATGTAGGGCAGCAGGCGATACCGCAGCTGCAAGACTTTTGCCAGCGCGTCATACATCAGATCGCCCGGTTCGCCAAACCGCCAGATTTCGCGCGGCGTGTCCGTGCCGTGCGCGCGGAACATGGGCAGGAACGCGCCGAATTGGAACCAGCGCACGTAGAGTTCGCGATAACCGAGATCATCCACACCGGCATCATAATCGCCGGACCAGAACCACATCTCCGGCTTGCGTCCCACAAAGAACGCACCGATGTCTGTTGTCCAATAGGGCACACCCGTCACGCAGAAGTTGAGACCGTCGGCGATCTGTTTACGCAACGTCTCCCACGTCGCGACGACATCGCCCGACCACGTGATAGTCGCGTAACGCTGTTGGCCCAGATAAGCCGATCGGGTTAAGTTGACTACGCGCTTGGCTTCGGTAACCTCACGTTGCCCCTTATAAATCCCTTCCGAATGAAGCAGAGAATACACATTGATCAATTCCGGGTCAAGATAGCGTTTGGCTTCTTCCGTGTTGATGCGCAGACGCTCTTCCGGCTCCGGCTTGTTCGCCCCTTTCCAGTCGGCTTCAAACGGCTCGGAGCAATCGCACCACCACGCGTCGACGCCGTGCGAGAAAAGACCGCGATTGGCCTGTTGCCAGTAGCACGCCCGCGCCGCTGAATTGAAGGCATCATAGTTAGCCTGATTGCCCAGCAAAAAGCCGTGATCGTGCAGCTCTTGCCAGTCGGCGCCGCCGGGTTTCATGATCGGCCAGATCGATACCATCAAGTGCGCGTGCAGGGCATGCAAGTCTTCCGTCATTTGATCGGGATTGGGGAAGCGCTCTGGATCTAACGTCTTCTGTCCCCACAGGTCACCCGTCCACGATTTCCAATCCAGCACGATGCCGTCCAGCGGTAGATTGCGCGTGCGATATTCTTTAACGATCTCTATCAGTTCCGATTGGCTGGTGTAGCGCTCTTTGGATTGAATATAGCCGTAAGCCCATTTAGGCAGCAAGGGTGCCTGGCCGGTCAGAGCGCGCAGTTCAGCAATGATCTGATCGAATTCGGGACCGTAGATGAAATAGTAATCCAGTTCGTCATCGACATCGCTCCACAGGTACGAACCGAACGCATCGTCGTGGAACGTCATCAGCGAACAACTATCGAGGAATACGCCGTAACCGCGCGTTGACACCAGCACCGGCACGACGGCTTTCATGTTTTGCTGATACAGATATTGATGCTGCCCGCGCAGATTGAACATGCCTTCTTCGTGCGAGCCGAGACCGTAGAGCGCTTCGCCGTCGGCCCACTCAAATTCGAGTTTGGTGTGATAGGCTTGCCGATCGACGACCCGGCGCACATTCTCAGCATCGATGCGCACACCGTCGGCGGTTGAGCGACTCTCGATGGCGGTTGAATCATCAAACACCGAGACGAGCACATCGATCGGATCAAGTGTTTTGCCGCCGCGAGCGGGTTCTTTGGTCAACAGGTTGCCGTGCTTATCGCAATAGGTAAAGGCGAGTGTCTGCCGATCGATCGCGATCATCACGTCGGGCGTGGCGAACACCAAACGATCGGGCGTTTCCTGAACCGTAAACTGGACGCCCGGATCAGGCTGAGCCGTCACGATCAAACTGGCTTTGGTGCTGAACTCCGGCTTCAGACTGTAGCGCACTCGAATCGCGCGCGGCGTGTAAGGTGTTAAAGCAAGGTAGCCGCAATCGATCTGGATGGTCAACTCATGAAGTTGAACTGAATAAGTCAGAATTGGCATATTAGGACCTCAGGAAACGTTCGTTCAGATTGTGCGTCATTGGGCAACGGCCGAGAACCTGATGAGGAAGTCAACCAGATAACCTCGCCAGAGCAGCCAGCTGTGCGTTCCGGGAGTAGGCGCGTACTCGTGCTTGATCTGCTGCGAAGTCAGGAACTCGTCGAGCGCGTCACTTCGGGTGAGGAGCGAATCCTGCTGGCCCACGGCCACTTGAACGTAAGCAAAGGAGTTCTTGAGCTTCGCCGGAGCGGCCGCCAGTCGGCCTAAGAGGACGGCCGGATCGTTGAAGACAGCGGAACTCCACAAGCCAATCGTGGAAAACACCTCCGGGTGATTCAGGCCGATGAACGCCGTCTGCATCCCGCCCATCGATATGCCCGCCATGGCCCGATGTCTGGCGTCCGGAACCACGCGATAGGTCTGTTCGATCGAAGGTATGATTTCCGTGAGAATCTGCTGCTCGAACTTCTGCTGGAAATCGTCGGCAAGGGCCTCGTTGCCGGTCACATCGCCGCTGAGTTGGCCGTAGGGCATGACGATGATCAGCGGCTTGATCTTGCCGTCGGCCAGCAGGCTGTCGGCAATGAGGTTGGCCTTTCCCACGGACGTCCAGGACGAATCATCATCGGTGTAGCCGTGCAGCAAGTAGAGTACCGGCAGCTGGTCGGTGCTCGTGTCATAGCCCGGCGGCGTGTACACGAAATAGCGGCGCCGGGCGTTGAAGGTCTTCGATTGATAGGAAGCCTGAATGACTTTGCCGTGGGGCACGTTGCGTACTTCCCAGGGCATAGGCGGGTTGCCCGGGATCGTCACAAGGGATTCGGCAGTGCCCTTCTTGTCCGGGTTGCTCGGA
>JAUQXD010001344.1 GCA_030834835.1 Thermoflexales bacterium
CGCACGCTGTCGCTGGCCGAAAGCGGCGCGTTGAAATTACAGCGCGAAACCGTCGATCTGAGCGACTTGATTCAAGAGGCAATCGCGGCGTTTCAAGCAAGCGCCGATAACGCCGGAGTCCAATTGATCGTCGACGTTCAAACGGATCTACCCCAACTTGAAGCCGATCCGCTGCGACTGCGACAGGTGCTGAGCAACCTCATCGCCAATGCGCTGCGCTACACCTCACATGGTGGTCAAATTCAAGTGCGCACGATGGCTGAGACAGCCGATCGACTAACGGTGATCGTCAGTGATACGGGGCGCGGCATCGCGCCCGAGGATTTGCCCCACATCTTCGATCGCTTCTACAAGTCCAGCGATTCACGCGGCACCGGCTTAGGCTTAGCCATTGCCAGGAACCTGGTCGTCGCGCACGGCGGCGAGATCAGCGCCCGGAGCGATCTGGGACAAGGCACGACGATCACGTTTACTCTGCCACTAAGACTATGAACCAGAAAGGACACGAAGTCACACTAAGTTTTTCTTCGTGGTGCTTCGTGTTCTTCGTGGTTGATTTGTTCCCTCCGCAATTTCTCCGGCAGTGCTTCACATTCAATTCACAATCTGGCGCGATACTATGGACAAGTTGACAACTTGTCCAACCCCATTCAAATTCGCAAAGGAGCAACATGTTCGCACGAAAGATCGTTCCCATTTTGTTGGTGGCCGGGGCAGTGCATATGGTGATGCATCACAGCCAGCACCGCTGCGAGGAGCAACCGGGTGATAAGCCCGTCGAAGGCGAAGCGCGCCGTCCGCAGTTCGGTCACGGCCCGTTTGGTCATCATAGCCCGTTCGGCCAGCGCGGCGACTGGGCCAATCGCGTCCCGCCGCTGTTCGAGATGCTGCACAATCGCGCGCACGCGGCGCAGACTGCGGCGCAGAACGCGGCGAAGTCATCAACTCCAGCCCTCTGATTTGAGCAACAAAACAGTGCGTCCCCGATCAACTGTGATCGGGGCCGCACTGTTTTTCTTCGTGAACTTCGTGTGCTTCGTGGTTGAGCTATCAGCATTCGCTATGGCCGCACGAATAGCACTTGCGGCAGCCTTCCTCATTCACGTAAGTGGCCTCGCCGCACTCGGGGCACAGATCGCCGATCTTCACGGCATGATCGGTCGGCGTGTGCGCAGGTTCGGCCATCGCATGCACATGGCCGTTGCCGCTGCTGTGATCATTCGTGCCCGGCTCGAAGCTGCTCAGGAATTCGGCCAACGCCTGCGCCACACCATCCGGCAGTGATCGCACGCGATTCGGCCCGAAGCCCAGCGATCGACCGCCGCCAATCCCGGCGAGTTGTTCGGTGACCAACTTCAGCCGCTCGGTCTGGTTCATTGGCGATGGCACACGCAGCACCAGCGAGATGATTCGGCCCAGCGCCTCGGCTACCGCCGCCGTATCCGATCCGGCTTTGCCGACGTTCAGGAACACCTCAAACGGTTGATCGCCGCCGTTGATGTTGATGGTAATGAAGGCGGTGCCCAGCGGCGTGCCGATGCGGAATGTCTCGCCGCGCAAGCGCCGCGGTCGCGGCTTCTTCGCGATCGGGACGGGGACTTCCGCCGCGCTGCGCGTCTCGTCCTTTTTGTCTTCTTTCTTCTTCGCCGTGGCTTTCGTTTCCAGTACGACCTTATCGCGCGAGCCGGTCACGTACACCGTCAGGCCCTTGCAGCCCAATTCCCAGGCCGTGAAGTAGGCTTTCGCTACATCATCTTCAACCGCCGATTCAGGGAAATTGCACGTCTTGCTGATCGAGTTATCGACAAAGGCCTGAATCGCCGCCTGCATGCGCACGTGCTCATCGGGCGTAATGTCGGCCGACACGACGAAGGCATGCCGTACAGCCTCAGGCACGTCTTTCAAGTTCTGACACGAGCCATGCTCCATCACTTCATCGTAGATGCGCTTGCGCGCGGCTTCATCTACCCCCGATCGGATCAGCGCCTGCTCGAAGAGCGGACTGGCATACGTCAGCGTGGTGCGACCGTCTTTGCCGCTCGCCTCAGCATCGACGACATGGCGCATGTAGGCCAGTGCGAAGACCGGCTCGCAGCCGTAAGCTTCGCAGCCTGCGACCGTGGCGATGGTGCCCGTCGGCGCGACGGTGGTTTGCGCGGCATTGCGGAGGCCATGCTGCTTGATGCCCTTGACGATCTCCTCCCATTTGATGGCCGGGCGGCCCCAATCGCGCGTGTACGGCACAATCGGCTGCGGCGGCGACCACTTGAGGTCCGTAGGATCATAGAGACTGCCTTCGATCGCCGGGAATGCGCCGCGATCCTTCGCCAGTTGCACGGAAGTCTTCATGCAATGATAGCGCACGAATTCCATGATTTGCGCCGCAAATTCCTGGCCTTCTTCGCTGCCATAGCGGATGCCCAGGTGATACATCAGGTCGCCCAGACCCATGATGCCCAGGCCAATGCGGCGCGCGCGCAGCGCGGCCTCTTTCAACTGCGGCACGGCCGGTACATACTGATTCGCCGTGACGACGTTATCGAGGAAGTGAGTGGACAGCACCACCGCTTCTTGCAATCTCTTCCAATCGACTTCGGCTTGATCGTTGACGTATTTCACGTGCTGGGCCAGGTTAATCGAGCCGAGGCAGCAGTTTTCATACGGCCCTAACCATTGCTCTCCGCATGGATTAGTTGCTTCCAACGCATACAGGTGCGGCACAGGGTTTTGCCGATTCGCGGCATCGAGAAACAACACGCCCGGCTCGCCGTTCCGATAGGCATTCTTGACGATCGCGTTGAAGACTTCTTTCGCGCGCACGGTCTTCAGCACTTCGCCATTGTGCGGCGCAATCAATTCAAAGTCGGCGTCGTCGCGCACAGCGGCCATGAACTTATCGGTGATGCCGACGGAGATGTTGAAGTTGGTGATTTGATCTTCGCTGACTTTGCAATTGATAAAGTCCAGAATATCGGGATGATGCACCGGCAGCACGGCCATGTTCGCACCGCGTCGCGTACCGCCCTGCGCGATCTCGCCGAAGGCCTTATCGTACACGCGCAAGAAACCCACCGGGCCGGTGGCCTGTCCCGCGCTCGAGGCGACATACGCGCCCTTGTGGCGCAGGCGGCCAAAGCTAAAGCCATTGCCGCCGCCCGTCTGTTGAATCAACGCCGCATCGCGCAGCGTTTGAAAGATGCCCGCGCCATCGCGGCCCATGTCGTCGCTGATGGGCAGCACGAAGCACGCGGCCAGCTGACCCAGCGGCGTGCCCGCGCCCGTAAACGTCGGCGAATTAGGAAAGAATCGTAAATCAGTCAGGAGATGATAAAAAACGCGTTCGGTAGCTTCGACCGCGGCGGCGTCACTGCCCGCCGTCCGATCGGGTTCGGCGACGGCCTTGGCCACGCGGGCAAACATCCCTTCCGGCGATTCGGCCGGCTTGCCGTCTGGCCCGCGTCGTACATACCGTTTCATCAGGACGACACGGGCGTTATCCGTTAGTTTTACTGCGCGTTCTTCACTCGCCTGTTGATCCGATTGCTTCACATCCAACATGCCGACCTCCTGTAATAAGTAGCTATCAACCAATTTCAAACAAAAGCGCCTTCACCATAAGACAGCCAATGCGGCTGTCATCAGGCGAAGGCGCACAACTATCGATCGAGAATTTTATCGATTTCGCGCCGGATACTCTCTACGTCGTCGAGGCCAAGATACACAGTGGCAAAGCGGATGTACGCCACCTGATCGATGTTCTTCAGCCCGGTGATCACCAGATCACCAATCATCTTGCTGGGCACTTCGGCCTTGCCAGTCTGTTGAATCTTCGCTTCGATCTGATTGACCAGACCCTCCAGCACCGCACTCGCGATCGGGCGTTTGGCGCACGCCATGCGGATGCCGCTCATCAATTTGTCCCGCTCAAACGGTTCGCGGCGGCCATCACCCTTCACCACCATCGGCGTGTCGAGGATGGCGCGTTCCAGTGTGGAGAAGCGTTTGGTACACGTCATGCACTCGCGGCGGCGGCGGATGCCGGGACCGGTCGTCTCGTGCGCCGTGTCGATCACACGCGTGTTATCGGATTCGCAGTAAGGACATTTCATGCTGTGCCAGGTGAGACTTGAGGTGCGGCGGTAGATACGGGTGAACCAGCCTGAATCAGTGAAACCTTCCCATATATAGGACAATTGCGACAAAAAAACCCAATATCTGGGGGTTATTGAGCGCGCATAGTTTAGCACACGGGCGCGGTGCGGTCAATAGTTTTACCTTAAAAAACAGCTGATCTTTGCCCGAGAAAAAATTCTTTTACCTTGCTAAGACAATGCAACCACGCGCCCGTAATGTGCTGTTCTAGAGTGCGTTAATCCGCAAGATACTGTGGAGCTGATTTGAGGCGATATCAACAAGGGTTGATATGTATTCTTGCACACCACGTGGAAGATTTTAAGGAAGGGCGTCTTGAACCAGGACTTGATTCAAGACGCCTTTCACCCAGGAGAGGTCCAGCGACAGGCAACCGCCATCGCGCGGCGATCGGCGAAATCACATCGCGCAAGGTGCGATTAAGGCTGTTACAAATTGTGCGGCGCGCGACTACGAGCGGCGTCGGCGCAGGAAGGCGGGCACTTCCAGATTATCTTGATCGAACTGGCGCACCGGGAAGTCGAACAGGCCGCCCTGCCCCGACACAGG
>JAUQXD010001345.1 GCA_030834835.1 Thermoflexales bacterium
GGCCGCCGTGATGTTGGAAGATGCCACGTTGAGCGAGCGACTGCTGCCGATCATCGAACAACTGCTGGGCGATGAAGCGCGCTTGAATGCAATGCGGGCGGCGGCCCGTTCGCTGGCGCGGCCTGATCCGGCGCAGTCAATTGCGCACGCGGTGCGTGCGGCTGCTTCGGCAGCCGTGGCGGCGGGAGCAGGGGCGTGACGCCGCAGGCAACGCCTCTCATTCAAATCCCCGAGATGTATGTGATCGGGGCGCTGGTTTTTTTCTTTGCCCTCTGGGGCTGGCGTCACGGGCTGGATGCCGTGATTCTGGCGGGCCTGTTGGTGTTATTCGGCCGGGTGAGCGTGGATACCCTGGCGATACCGGTGGGCGCGATCATTAACATGTTTCACGGCATTTTCATCCTGCTGACGACCGGCAAATTTAGCGGCGGCAATCTGTTCGCCGTCATCGCCGGCGATCCCAATGTCGTACCGCTGCTGATCAACGTGCGCGATCCGAACGATGCGTGGGTGAAGCTGCTGGGCACGGCGCTGTTTGTGATGATCGCCTACATCGGCTTTAAGTTCGCGTTGAAACGGGCGGGCAGCAAAGACACGCGGATCGAGCAAGTGTTTGGCCTGGTCGGCGGCGCGGCGCTGGGCTATCTGTGCATCACGTTCGTGATCGATCGGCACATTGCGTTTCCGCAGCAGCTGGTCATTGAGCCCAGCACCGTGCCCCAGATCAGCGTGGACGCGCCGCTGCTGGTGGCGATCGTGATGGTGTTGATCGTGTTTGGCATTCAGCGCTCCAAAGCGCCGGCCAAGAAGAAGTAAAACGTCATGGGCCCGATCGAATATCTGTGGATTATTCTTACGTTGATGTTTGTCGTCATCGGCGTCGTGCGCGGCTTCCTGAAAGAGCTGGGCGTGACGATCGTGCTGATTGCGACGCTGTTCGGGCTGGATCGGGTGATTCCGTTGGTAGAGCAGCTCATTACGGAAGGCAAACTGTCCTTCCTGTTCAAGCCTTTCACGGGTGATCCCGTTGCCGATCAACCGACCCATCTGCTCCTGATGATCATCTTTCAGGGACTGGTATTGGTGGCAGCCTTTATTGCCTATCAGGGCGAGACGCTGGCTTATGAAGGCAGCAGTCCTAAATTTCCAGTGGGTATGTTTCTGGGCGCGCTGGTCGGCGGCGTGAACGGGTACCTGATTACGGGGACGCTGTGGTGGATTCTCGCTCATTATCAGTACCCGGTCAGTCCAAGCATGGTCGATACCGGTCAGCTGACGGAGTTCGCCAGAGCAGTTGTCGGCAACGGCCTGCTGCCGATGGATCTGCTCGGGGCTGGCACGGCGACGGTCGATTCGCTGGGCCTGCTGCCCATTATTCTGGTGGTCTTGATTATCTTGAAGGTTGTGCGATGAGCGAACTATATGAAGGTGTGCCCGCCGGTGCGCGGCTGCACATCATCGGCATCGGCGGAGCCGGCATGAGCGCCATCGCCACGGTGCTGCTGGAACGCGGTTATCAGGTCAGCGGCTCGGATCAGGCGGAGTCCGATACAACGCGCGCCTTGCGTCAGCAGGGTGCGGAGGTGTTCATCGGACATCGCGCCGAGAATGTGGGAGAGGTGGCGATGGTGGTGGCTTCGTCGGCGATTCAAGAGGATAACGTGGAACTGGTTGAGGCGCGCGCCCGATCGATCCCGGTGAACAAACGCGCGCAGTTTTTAGGCTGGCTGATGCAGGGCGCGCTGGGTGTGGCGGTCGCGGGCACGCACGGCAAGACCACGACCACGGCCATGATCACGTCGATCCTGGTGGGCGCGGGGCGCGATCCCAGTTTCATCGTGGGCGGGCCGATCGCCGCGCTGGGCCGCTCGGCTCACGCCGGGCACGATCGGGAATTCGTGATCGAAGCGGATGAATACGATCGAATGTTTCTGGGGCTGACACCTACCATCGAAGTGATCACTAACGTCGAGCACGATCACCCCGACTGCTATCCGACGTTCGACGAGATGCTGGCGGCGTTCCGCGAATTTATCGATCGGCTGCCGCCCGAAGGCATGCTGGTCGCGTGCGGCGAAGACGTGCCGGCAACGGAGTTGGCCCGGACGACTGCCCGCAAATTGCTGTATGGCTTCAAGGCCAATATGGATTGGCAGGCCACGGACGTGCGGCCTAATCAGGCGGGCGGCAGCGACTTCATCGCCTATCACGAGGGCAAGTCGCTGGGCCTGGTGCGGCTGCGCGTGCCGGGCAAGCACAATGTGCTGAATGCGCTGGCGGCGCTGGCCGCGACCGATCAACTGGGCGTGTCGTTCAGCGCGGCGCAGGATGCCCTGGCGGATTTTCGCGGAGTGGGGCGGCGTTTCGAAGTGCGCGGCGAGATCAACGGCGTGACGATCGTCGACGATTACGGTCATCATCCCACGGAGATCAAAGCGACGTTGTCGGGGGCGCGCAATCGCTATCCCGATCAGAAGATCTGGGCGGTGTTGCAACCGCATACCTACAGCCGGACGAAGACGCTGTTGGCTGAATTTGCGACGGCCTTTGGGGATGCCGACCACGTGATCGTCACGGCGATCTTCGCCTCGCGTGAGCGCGATACGCTGGGTATCAGCAATCAGGACGTGGTGACGCGGATGGAGCATCCTGATGCGCGCGCGATCGATACTTTGAATGACGTGGTGGCTTACCTGAAGCAACACGTTCAGTCCGGCGATGTGGTGATCACGTTTAGCGCGGGCGACGCGAATAAGATCAGCACGGAGTTGTTGAAGAAGTGACGAGTGGCGAGTAATGCGTACTGCGTAATACGTACTGAACTGTGGACACGCAAGGGAGGAACCATGACGAACAACGTGAAGACGAATCAAAGCAAGTCGGCGGCGGGGCAGTTTGACAAGGTGCTGGCAGCGTGGCAAGACGGCAAGGATGTGGCGTGGTCAGAGTTGATGGCAGCCTGGGTGAAGGCGCCGACCGCGCCGCTGTCGCCGGAGACCGTGACTAAGTTGATTAAGTGTCTGGATGCGAAGTAGGTTGGTAGATTGGTAAGTTGGTAAATTGGTAGATTGGGGATCAGGGATGAGGGATCAGGGATGGGGGGGCGGAGATTGGGTAGAGGCGCTGCGCGCCAATTTCCAACTTCCAATTTCCAACTTCAAGGTCAACGAACCGCTGGGCCGTTACACCACATCGCGGTTGGGCGGCCCGGCTGAGGCGCTGATTGAGGCAACGAGCGCGGCTGAGTTGAAGGACATCGTTATCGCTGCGCGGAAAGTAGAAGCGCCCATCCTGATTCTGGGCGGTGGCGCGAATGTCCTGGTCAGCGATGCGGGTGTGCGCGGGCTGACGATCATTAACAAAGCAAAACGCATCGAGTTTCGCGCCGATAACGCAGTGTGGTGCGAAGCGGGCACGGTGCTGCCGACGCTGGCGCGCGAGTGCATCGCTCACGGGTTGAGCGGGCTGGAGTGGGCGGTGGGTGTGCCGGGCACGGTGGGCGGCGCGGTCGTCGGCAACGCGGGCGCGCATGGCCGCGATACGGCGACGGATTTAGTCTCGGCCACGATCTTGAACGCGGCGAATGAAGTGGTGGAGTGGTCGAACGCGGACTTGCAATTTGAATATCGCAGCAGCCGGATTAAGCGAGATGCAAGACGCAAGATGCAAGATGCAGGAAGCAAGAGGCAGGATGCGGCGAACACGGAACACGCACCACGCACCACGGAACACGTCGTGCTGGCCGCTACTTTCCGCTTAACACCGGGCGATCCGGTTGAACTTGAAAAGAAGGCCGCTGAATTTAATGACTATCGCCGCCGCACACAGCCGCCAGGCGCAAGTCTGGGATCGATGTTTAAGAATCCGCCGGGGAATGCGGCTGGCCGATTGATTGATGAATGTGGCTTGAAAGGGACACGCATTGGCGGCGTGGAAATCTCGATGGTGCATGCCAATTTCTTTGTGAATGATGGTCATGCCACCGCGACCGATGTGAAAGCGCTGATCGATCTGGCGCGGACGACGGTGCTTGAAAGATTCGGCATCGAATTGGAATTAGAGATTGAGTTGATCGGTGATTGGTAGATTGGTAAATTAGTAAGTTGGTAGATTAGTAAGTGGGTAAATTGGTATGGGATCACTGGCTGACGCCTGAACCAATTTACCAATTCCCAATATACCAATTTACTGGGTGACCACTCGACCACTCGACCACAAGACTAACGACTACATGACTAAACGACTCAAGGTTGGCGTAATTTTTGGCGGCAAATCGGCTGAGCACGAGGTCTCCATCAACTCGGCGCAGAACGTCATGCGCGCCCTCGACACGAACAAATATGAAGTGGTGCCACTGGGCATCAGCAAAGAAGGCCGCTGGCTCACGCGCGGCGATCCGTTGAAGACGCTGACCGGCGGGCAGACTTCGCTGCCGCAGTTGCTAACGTCGGGGTATCGCATCATCGATGAGTCGGAGACGGGCCGCGAGATCATTCCGGGCACTTCGGCCGCAGGCTTGCCCGAAGTCGATGTGATCTTTCCGGTGTTGCACGGCCCCTTCGGCGAAGACGGCACGGTACAAGGTCTGCTGGAACTGGCCGATATTCCCTACGTCGGCGCGGGCGTGATGGCGAGCGCGGTGGGCATGGACAAAGCGGCGATGAAGGATCTGTTCCGTAGCCACGATCTGCCCACGCCAAAGTACGTGGTCGTCAAACGGCACGAGTGGGAGGCAGAACCCGATCGGGTGGCGGCGCTCATCGGGACTGAGATTGGTTATCCGTGTTTCGTCAAACCCGTCAACATGGGTTCGAGCGTCGGCGTTCACAAAGTGCACGCGGTTGAAGAACTGGCAGCGGCCATGAATGAGGCGGCTGCCTACGATCGCAAGTTGTTGATCGAAGTGGCTGTGCCCGAGGCGCGCGAGATCGAATGCAGCGTGCTGGGCAACGATGAGCCGATCGCGTCCGTGCCGGGCGAAATCGTGCCGGGGCACGAATTCTATGATTACGTCGCAAAGTACATCGACGATTCATCGGACTTGTTGATCCCCGCCCCGATCGATCCGGCGCTGGCCCAACGGGTGCGCGAGTTGTCGATCAAGGCGTTCCTGGCGACGGATTGCGCCGGCATGGCGCGCGTAGATTTTCTGTTGTCGCGCACCACGGGCGAGTTGTACTTGAGTGAGTTAAACACGATTCCGGGTTTCACCCGCATCAGCATGTATCCCAAGCTGTGGGAAGCCAGCGGGATTGCTTACAGCGAACTCATCGATCGATTGATCCAACTGGCGCTGGAGCGGCATGCCGATAAGCAGCGCTCGCGCACGAATTATCAACGGTGATTTTATGAAATCGCGTCCGCAAGCACGGCCAGCACGCCGTTATCGTCGCTATAACACGTCCGCCACCTTGGCGGGCCGCATTGACACACGACCGCGATCGATGCCGCGTTCGTCATCGCACTTCGAGCCGCAGATCAGTTTCGACTGGCTGGCGGATCTGTCGAAACCGCGCGCGGTAACGGCGATGCTGTTGGTCGTATTGGCCGCGGTCGTCGTGTGGATCGGGCTGGATGGCAGCTTCTATGTCTCGCGGCTCAGCGTGACGGGTGTGACACGCACTCCGCCACTGGAAGTGGCCAATATGAGCGGGTTGGTGGGCACGCATATTTTCTGGGTCAACACTGCGGATGCTGAAGCGTTGTTACTGCGATCGAGTCCGGCGTTGAAGAGCGCGCAGATCACGTGCCAGTTGCCCGCGAAGTGCGCCATCAAAGTGATCGAGCGGACACCCGTTGTCGCGTGGCGCTACGGTGAAGCCGTGACGTGGGTCGATGCCGACGGCGAAACGTTTAGTCCGCAGCCAACGACGGCTGATCTCAAGCTGGTCACGATCGAAGCCGTGCAAGGCCCGGCGTTGATCGCGGGCCGCCCGGCTGATCCTGAAGTGATCGCCGCAGCGCTGTCGGTGGCTAAAGCCATGCCGGGTGTGCGCAGCTATCGATACAGCGGTGCGCATGGGCTGGAATTCAATGACGAGCGCGGTTTCCCGGTCTATCTGGGTCTGGCTGATGACATGAGCGATCGCGTGATGATCTGGAAAGCGCTGCGCGACAGCCTGGCTGCACGTGACGTGCTGCCGACGTTCGTCGATATTCGCTATCCGCTGGCGCCCTTCTATGGCGAATGAAATGCAGTGGCGAGGCGTTGACAAACTTGTACGCACTTCAAACGAAAATTGACCCTGCACAAGGGGCGCGGCATCGGGTATAATGCGCCGAGTTTGTTAAATCGTCTTAAGATGAGCAGCTTATGGAACGCACGATAGTCGGCATCGATGTAGGCACCACCAAAATCTGTACGCTGGTCGGCGAGGCCACGGACAACGAACTGCGCATCGTGGGCGTGGGCGTGGCGCCTGCGCGTGGCATCAAGAAGGGCGTGGTCGTGAATGTGGTGGATGCCGCGTCGGCGATCAAGACCTCGATCGAGAAGGCGGAACGATCGAGCGGTTATGAGATCGCGCGGGCGTTTGTCAGCGTGTCCGGCGCGCACATCAACGCCATCAACAGCCGGGGTGTAGTGGGTGTCTCGCGTGGCGACAAGGGCATCACCGGTGAAGACGTGGGCCGCGCCCTGGAAGCGGCGCGCGCCATCGCCATCCCGCAAGATCGCGAAGTGCTGCATGTGATTCCGCGCGGCTATACCATCGACGGCCAGGATGGCGTGAAAGAACCGATCGGGATGAGCGGCTTCCGGTTGGAAGTGGAAGCGCACATCGTGACCGGGCAGACGTCGTCGATCCACAACTTGTTGAAGTGCGTGGAGAACTGCAATGTCGGCGTGGATGGGCTGGTGCTGAACCCGATCGCGTCCGGCACGGCGGTGTTGACCGACAACGAAAAAGAGATGGGCGTGGTGCTGGCCGACATCGGCGGCGGCACGACCGATATTGCCATTTTCATCGAAGGCAGTGTGTGGCATACGACGGTGTTGGCGGTGGGCGGCGCGCATATTACCAACGACGTGGCGGTGGGGCTGCGCGTGCCTGCCGAAGCGGCTGAGCAGTTGAAGATCGAGCACGGCCACGCGCGCTTTGAAACGATCGATCCCACTGAAGTGGTGCAGGTGAAGGCGTTTGGCGATGGCGGTGTGACGCGCGTGCAGCGCCGCGACCTGGCGGAGATTATCGAAGCGCGCGCCGAAGAGATTTTCCAGTTGATTTTGCAAGAGATTAAGCGTTCCGGCTACGATGGTCTGCTGCCGGCGGGCGTGGTGGTCACGGGCGGTACGGCACAGATGCGCGGCCTGCGTGAGTTGGGCCGGCAGGTATTGGGTCTGCCCGTGCGAATTGGCCAGCCGCAGGGCATCAGCGGCTTGATCGATACCGTGGATTCACCGGCCTATGCAACGCCGGTCGGCCTGCTGTTGTGGGGGCGCGATCAGGGCGACCAGCCCGCACTGGGGCCGGATAAAAATACCGATCGACCCGTGTGGGGCGAACGATTGAGCGGCTTCTTTAAGAAGCTGCTGCCCGATCGGAATAGTTAAGCGATTAAGTGAGACGCGATGACTTGAGCACTCATCGCATGGCGCAGCGCCGGCGCCCGAGAAGCGTGCTCGATTGAATGCAGCAAGGGAGAACTCGACCCAGGAGGACAGCAATGCAACCGTATTACGATGAGATGGCCGGCCCGGAAGGGCAATTTGCCCAGATCAAAGTCGTGGGCGTGGGCGGGGGCGGCACCAACGCCGTCAACCGCATGATTGCCGAAGGCTTGCAGGGTGTTGAATTTGTGGCGATCAACACCGATGCGCAAGCATTGA
The DNA here is from genome assembly GCA_030834835.1 of Thermoflexales bacterium. Taxonomy (GTDB): domain Bacteria; phylum Chloroflexota; class Anaerolineae; order Fen-1058; family Fen-1058; genus JAGOBP01. The sequence goes on from JAUQXD010001345.1 coordinate 7,829, forward strand.
TGTTGTCCAATGCCCCCAAGCGTGTGCGGATTGGCGATAAGCTCACGCGCGGTCTGGGCGCGGGCGGCAATCCCGAAGTGGGCATGAAGGCCGCCGAAGAATCGGCCGACGATCTGTACGCCAGCCTGAAGGGCGCGGACATGGTCTTCGTGACGTGCGGCATGGGCGGCGGCACCGGCACCGGCGCAGCGCCCGTGGTGGCCCGCATCGCGCGCGACGTCGGCGCGTTGACGATCGGCGTGGTGACGCGCCCGTTCAGTTTCGAAGCGCACAAGCGCTCGGCCGCCGCCGAAGTGGGCATCAACTCGTTGAAGGAACACGTCGATACGTTGATCGTGATCCCCAACGATCGGCTGCTGGAGATCGTCGACAAGAAGGCCACGCTGCAACAGTCGTTCCGCGTGGCGGATGATGTGCTGCGCCAGGGCATCCAGGGTATCAGCGAATTGATCACCGTGCCCGGTTTGATCAACCTGGACTTCGCCGACGTGAAGACGATCATGTCGGAGGGCGGCGCGGCCCTGATGGCGGTGGGCACGGCCAGCGGTGACGACCGAGCGGTGGCGGCGGCGCAGCAAGCCATTACCAGCAAGCTGCTCGACGTGACTATCGACGGCGCGCGCGGCATTCTGTTCAACGTGACCGGCGGCCCGAACATGACGCTGTACGAAGTCAATCAGGCGGCGGCGTTGATCCGTGAGACGGCGCATCCCGATGTCAACCTGATCTTTGGCGCGGTCATCGACGAGAAGATGGGCGACGGCATTCGCATCACGGTGATTGCCACGGGCTTCGATCACGCCGGCACGACGCCCGTGCGCCGCCGCGTGCAAGCGCCCGCGCAGCAGCCGGTTGCGGTAGGCGCCGGCCGATCGACTGCGGCGGCCCCGGCGAACGCCGAGCCTGCTCAGCCTGCTGGTCAGGGCGGCCTGTTCGACTTCCCGGTGCGCCAGTTCGATCAAGATAATCTGG
>JAUQXD010000010.1 GCA_030834835.1 Thermoflexales bacterium
TTTGAAGATCACATCGGTCGTGTCTTCACGGATCATCGGCCGGTGCGTGGGAATCACCGCCACTTCCAGGTTGTAAATCTTCTGAAACTCTTCTTCTTCGGTTTTAGCCGTGCCCGTCATGCCCGCGATCTTGCGGTACATGCGGAAGAAATTTTGGAACGTAATCGTGGCATACGTCAGGCTTTCGCGCTGAACAGTGACTTTCTCCTTCGCCTCGATCGCCTGGTGCAGGCCTTCGCTGTAGCGACGGCCATACATCAAACGACCGGTAAACTCGTCGACAATGATGACCTGACCGTCTTTGACAATGTAGTCCTTGTCGAGCTTGTAGATGACTCCGGCGCGCAGGGCATTGTCGAGATACGGAATCCAATCGAAGTACTGCGGATCGTACAGGTTATCAATCCCCAGCCACTTCTCGATCTTCTCGATGCCGGCTTCGGTTAACGTGGCGTTGCGCGTCTTGGCTTCGACCACGTAGTCGCCGTTGGGATTATCTTCGTCGTCATTCGTCGTCGGGCGCAGGCGGCGCACCAACTCCGAGAACTTCACGTACAGATCGCTCGACTCTTCCGCTGGACCGGAGATGATCAGCGGCGTGCGGGCCTCGTCGATCAAGATGTTGTCGACCTCGTCCACGATGGCATAGTACAGCTCGCGCTGCACACATTGACTGAGGTCTCCTACCATATTATCACGAAGATAGTCAAAACCAAATTCGTTGTTGGTGCCGTACGTGATGTCCGCCCGATAGGCCTCGGCGCGCGACACCGGCCGCAAATGGTTGTAGCGCTCATCCGCCGATCGGACGTTGGGATCGAACAAGAACGCCGACTCGTGCTGAATGACGCCCACCGACAGGCCTAGCCCGTGATAGATCGGCCCCATCAACTGCGCGCCCACCTTGGATAGATAGTCGTTGGGCGTGACCAGATGTGCGCCGTGCCCCGGCAATGCATTGAGATACAGCGGCAGCGAAGCGACGATGGTCTTGCCTTCGCCCGTCTTCATCTCGGCGATCCGACCCTGATGCAGCACCACGCCGCCGATGAGCTGCACGTCAAAGTGCCGCTGCCCGATGTTGCGCCGCGCCGACTCGCGCACAGCCGTAAACGCCTGCGGCAGGAAGCCCGTCAGCAGATCGTTCTCGGCCTTAAAAAGATCGTCGTCCAGCTTCTTGACTCGGAGATCCAGCTGGCGGCGACGATCGCCTTCTGGCTCTTCCTGTGTTTCAGCGCGAGCTTCGGCCAGCTGCGTGCGCAGCTCGGTCAACGCTTCGTCCAGCTCGGCCCGGAAATCAGCCGTGATCGCGCGCAGGTCGTCGTCGGATAACGCCTGATATTCAGGCTCAAGCGAGTTGATCTCATCGACGATCGGTTGTAGTTTGCTGATCAGCCGCGCGTTAGGATCGCCGGCGAGTTTGCCAAACAAATTCTTAAACATTCAAATAACTCTCTTCTAAACTTTGTTCGTAACTACTCAGCCTGCGTCATTGCGAGCGCTTTTTGCGAAGCAATCTCAGGGCCAATCGGAGGGAGATTACTTCGTTCCTCGCAATGACGGCTGAGTAGTAACCATTTATTCGTTAAAGATTGCCCCAACCGATTGGCCTTCGTGAATCCGGCGGATCACTTCGCCCAGCAGCGGCGCCACCGATAGCTGCGTCAAATTGGGCAGGCGCTTCTCCTCGGGAATCGGCACGCTATTCGTCGTGATGATCTCTTTGAGCGGCAGGCTGCGTAATCGCTCGACGGCCGGCGGCGATAGAATCGGATGCGTGAAACACAGGTACACATCGCCCGCGCCCGATTGCTTCAAGATGTTGACGGCGCCCAGCATCGAGCCAGCCGTGTCCACTTCGTCGTCCACTAGGATCACCGCTTTGCCCGCCACATCGCCGATCACCGTCAGGGCCTGCGCCTTGGCGTCGTTGCCGCTGCGCCGCTTCTCGATAAAGGCCATCGGCAGATTCAGCGCCTGCGCGAAGTTGCGCCCCTTCTTGGCATAGCCCAGATCAGCCGTCACTACTACTGCTCCGCCTGGCAGCTGTCCGAGCCGCTTCTCAATCATGTAATCGGCGAGCAAATGAAACGTGCTAACCTCGTCGCCGGAGATGCTGAAGAAACCCTGAATCTGTCCGGCGTGCAGATCGAGCGTCAAAAACCGATCGGCCCCGGCAGTCGTCACCAGATCAGCCAGTAAGCGGGCCGTAATCGGCACGCGCGGTTGATCTTTCTTGTCGCTGCGCCCGTAGGCAAAGTACGGCATGACCGCCGTAATGCGCCCCACGTTGGCGCGCTTGATCGTATCGATCAGGATCAGCATCTCCATGATGTGATGACTGACCGGCGCGGTGAGCGTCTGGATTAGAAACACATCCTGGCCGCGCACGCTGGTCAGTAAGCGCACGAAGATGTTGTCATTCGGAAAGCGAATGATCTCGCGCGGGCTAAGTGGCACGCCCAGATAATTGCCCACTTCCTCGGCCAGCGCCGGATGCGACGACCCGGCAAACAGTCGAATGTCACCGTAAATACGCACAACGTCACTCATGAATTAGTCCCGGACCCCAGTGACCCTCAAATGGGCTCCACACCGTCAAACCTGGAATCTATCCAAAGTCGGCAGTATTGTGTGTTGCCAGTTCCAGATCATGTACCAGGGCAGTTGCGGCAACCAGAGCGTCACCCAGTGTCATTTTCCTGATCTGGCGTAATTTGACCGCCTGATCCAGCACAGCCTGCGATAGCGGCAATACCGACGCAGCCGCAAAAAACGCCGCAAAATAGGCGCGGGCTTCCTCGTTAAGTCGATGATACCCCAGGACTTCTACATAGCTGACTGCCGACACCGCCGGTGCACGCTCTGCAATCATCTTCCGCAGGTCAGCGTGCTCACGTTTTGCCGCATAAATGATAATGTTGCTATCCAACAGTATCACAGCGCCCTGCCTGGCAAAGACCGATCTTGACGCAGATCACGTTCCCAGGCGACGGGATCGATTTCAGCTAGCATATTAGCCGCCGCGATTTTCTCTAGGGCCGCCGCCATGCGTTGACCCTGACCGGGTTCAACTCCAGTTGTCAGTGGCTCATCCAGGACAGTCACGTAAACCGCCACAGCTTTATCGCGCACGACCTTGTCTGGTGCGGCTTCGCTCCACTCAAGGTGATCGTCTTTGAGCACGGCTCTGTAAGTGGCTAACATCGTCTCTTGCCTTTCGGGTCGACCGGCCCAACATTCCTACATCAAATGACACGTATCGTTCAAGAAATGCACGCTGAACACCCCGTTCTTCACCTCGACCGAACTGAGCGAGGTGTTGCCAAAGTGGAACGGCGGCCGCCGCCTCAAATCCAGGCCCAGCATCTTCACCAGATACACACTGAACGTGCCGCCATGCGCCACGACGACCACCTGCTGAGCTGGATGGCGGGCAATGATGTCATCCATCACGGCCCTTACCCGCTCCCCAAAAGCAACGCGACCTTCGCTGCCTTCAAGCGGCACCGTCCACGGATCATCATTCCAGCGTTTGGCCAGTTCGGGCTGCTCCGTCACCAGCTCCGCCCAGGTCAAACCGCTGACCGCGCCGAACTGGTATTCCATCAGGCGATCATCGCACGTCACCGGCAGATTCAACTGCGCGCCGATCATCTCGGCAGTAACGCGCGCCCGCTGCAATGGACTGCTATAGATCGCCGCGATGTCGAACTGCTTGACTCGCTCTGCCACCCGGTGCGCCTGCTGTACACCCTCGTCGTCAAGTTCGATGTCGATCTGGCCCTGAATGCGGCCCTGCGAATTCCACACCGACCGGCCATGCCGGACTAATAACAATCTGGTCATGATGTCCTGATTCTACCACGAAGAACACAAAATTCACGGAGCCGTAACCAGTGCGGTGCTGAGTCTCCGTGAATCTGATGGCAGGGGTAATTATCTTTTCACGGCCAGCGTAGCAATTGTTCGGCGGCCGTGTACGGATCAATCGTGCGGGCGGCGATTTGCTCGATGGCGCGATCCACCCGCCCCGCCCCGACACTGGCGAGCAGCCGGTTCAACAGCGCCTCGCGCAGCACCGTTTCCAGTTCAATCGCCGCGCGCAGCCGCGCCCGCTGCTGCCCGTCCGGATGCGCTGTCAGGTATGCCTGATGCTGCTCCACCGCGGCCATCAACTCGTCGATGCCTTTGCCTTCGGCCGCGATGGTCTTGACAATGGGCGGTCGCCAGCGCTCGGCTGAAGTGGCTGATGGCGCAGACGCCGCCATCAACACGCCGTGATGCAGTGTACCTTTAGCCGCCGTGCCCAGATCCAACATCGCGTGCAGGGCGTTGATGGTGCTCTGCACTCCGTCGCGATCGGCCTTATTGACGCACAGCACATCGGCAATCTCCAGGATGCCTGCTTTGATGGCCTGCACCTCATCGCCCAGCCCTGGCGCTTCCACCACGATCACGGTATCGGCCGTGCGCGCGATGTCGATCTCGCTCTGGCCCGCGCCCACCGTCTCGATCAAGATCAGATCGTAGCCGCAGGCGTCGAGCACCTTGACCACATCGGTCGTGGCGCGCGCCAGACCGCCCAGACTGCCGCGGGTTGCCATCGAGCGAATGAACACGCCCTCGTCGCCGGATAGATCGCGCATGCGAATGCGATCGCCCAGCACCGCGCCGCCCGAAAACGGCGAAGTCGGATCGACCGCGACGATGCCCACTTTCTGATCGGGCTGGTTTTTTCGGGAAAATTTGGCGATTTCGCCGACGAGGGTGCTCTTGCCCGTGCCCGGCGCACCCGTTACGCCGATGATGCGCGCCCGCCCGGTGCGCGGATAAATCGTCGAGAGTGCACCCCAACTATCAGGGCCGCCGTTTTCCACCCGGCTGATCAGCCGCGACAACGATCGTCGATCGCCGTTCAGCGCCCGCTCGACCAGATCATTGATCGGCTCAAGCCGTCTGGAATTGCCCACGTATAAACTCGATCACGTGATCCGTGTTGGTGCCGGGGCCAAAGACCGCCGTGACACCGGCCTGCTTCAACGGCTCCACGTCTTCATCGGGGATGATGCCGCCCGCAAACACGAGCACATCGTCCAGCCCTTTGGCGCGCAGCTGTGCCACGATGCGCGGCAGCAGCGTCAGGTGCGCGCCCGACAGGATCGATAGCCCCACGGCGTCCACATCTTCTTGCAGTGCCGCTTCGGCGATCATGTCCGGCGTCTGGCGCAGGCCGGTGTAGATCACTTCCATGCCGGCGTCGCGCAGCGCGCGCGCGATGACTTTCGCGCCGCGATCGTGGCCGTCCAGGCCGGGTTTGGCGATCAGAATCCGAATCTTTTTGTCCATGCCATCCTCTGTCTCTCGCAAAGCGCTGGCCGCATACCGGCGGGTGTTTTCACGGCCTGGTTGGGAGGGGTGCGTTGATTGGGTGAGGTCGAATGCGGCGGGGATTATACAACACGCCGCGATGCGTCGCAAACCCACGAGTAGCCATCATTACAGGCCCGTTACAGTTGCCTTGCAGTGTTGTTCAAAGCAAATGAGCTATGTTAGAATGAAGGCATTCTGCTGTCAGACCAAGCACGCCCAGGGCACTGAACCATGACCGTTTTTGCGACATCCCCATCCAGGCAGGTCACCGATCTTAGCCACCGCGCCACACGCCCCGTCGTCCTGCTGGGCCTGCTGGTGGCCGTCGTGATGGCAGTCGTCGCGCCCGTGCTGGCGATCGATTGGGCGCAGCATGTGCCGTTTCCCGGGGTGCTGGTCGGCGCTAATTTTCTCGTGACCGATTCAACCGGCGCCGACTGGGGCCCCAATGCACAGCTCAACCAACTCGATCGGATCATCGCCGTCGACGATGCGCGGCTTATCGATCAACTCTCTTACGAGACCGCGATGGTGGAAGCAGGCTCGCGCCCCGAACCATTGGCGAAGATCACGTTTCACCGACTGGTCAATTCCAGCAACCGCAGTTGTGGCAGCCTGGTCACCCCCGAAGTGTATGAGTGCCAAACGACGCGCCTGACGCGAAAATTATCCGCCGGGGAATTAGCCCGCCTGTTTGGTCTGCCGTATGTCATGGGCTTTGCCTACCTGCTGGTGGGCGTGTGGATATTCCGCCAGCGCGGCCAGCAGCGAGCCGGACAGGCGCTGGCGTTTTTCACCAGCCTGGCTGCGATCGATCTGATGCTGCTGTTCGAGCAGACGACGACCAATGTGATGACGCCGGTGAGCTTTCTGGCGCTGGGCCTGACCAGCGGCTCACTGCTGACCATGGCGACGGTCTTTCCGCAGTCGCCGCGCCTGATCGAGCGACTCCCATTGCTGCGTTTTCTGGGCTATCTACCCGGCCTGCTGATTGCGGTGATCGCGATCGTCGCGTTGTACGATCGGACGAACCCGTGGGCGTACACGGCCCCGGTGGGCTGGCTCCTGTTGTTGATCGGCCTCAGCGCGGGTTTGTATCTCCTCAGCCTGGTGTATCGCCGCTGGCGATCCGATTCGCCAGTGGTGCGCCAGCAAAGCCGCATTATCCTGTGGGGATCGCTGCTGGCGTTTGCGCCGTTTGTGTTGTGGGTCGGGCAGGCGCTCGTCGACCCGGCGACAGCGTTTGAGCCGTTGGTGTATCTGCCCACGCTGGTCCTGTTTCCAGTCGCGATCGGGGTGGCCATGCAGCGTTACAACCTGCTCAATATCGACCGCCTGATCACGGGCGGGCTGACGTATGCCGTCATGGGCGGCGTGGCGGCGCTGATCTATCTGGGCCTGCTGGCCGGCCTGACACTCGTGTTGCAGTCGCAGGTCTCGCTGGCCAACAACCCGGTCATCCTGGTTATTTTTGTGCTGCTGGTGGCGATTGCCTTCGACCAGCTGCGGCAGCGGGTGAACCGCGCCATCGATCGCGTCTTCTTCCGCAACCGGCTGGATACTCAGACTGTCTTGCAAAATTACAGCCGCAATCTGACCGAGGTCGCCGACCTGCCCCGCATCATCCAGACGTTCCGGCAACAGGTCACCGAGATTTTTCACCCGGAACGCCTGTACGTGTATTTGCTGGATACCCGGACTAATCTGTTCTGCGTTCAGCCCGATCCGGCCATGCCGCGCCTGCCGTTGTCGGCGGCGCAGTGTGTCAGCGACGGGCCGCTGGCCCGCTGGATCAAATCGGAACCGGGGCCGAAATATCTGCCCGCTCACCGTACGCTGCCGGAAGGCCTGTGGGACGATCGGGAGCGCATCGAAACAATCGGGGCGACGTTGTACGTGCCGCTCAGCGGACGTGATCGCATCAACGGCTGGCTGGCGCTGAGCCATAAACAAAACGATCAACCTTACTCCACCGACGATCTGAATTTCCTGTCCGCGCTGGCGAATCAAACCGCTCTGGCGCTGGAACGCGCCATCGTCTTTGACGATTTGCAGCGCCGCAACAAGGAACTCGACGCACTGAGCCGCATCAGCCAGGCCGTCAACTTTACGCTGGCTGCCGACGATGTCCTGGAATTGATCTACACGCAGACCAGCAAAGTCCTGGACACGCGCAACTTCTACATCGCCATGATTGACGAGAAGCGCGGCATGATGCGCTTTGCGTTTTATATCGAAGGCACCGAGCGCCTCTACCCCGACGACGAGTGGCCGATCGAGACGGGCCTGATGGGTGATATTATGCGGCGCGGGCAGCCCATCGTCACCGACGATTACGTGGCCGAGTGCGAGCGGCGCGGTCTGAAGGCGGGCGGCCGGCCGGGCAAGGCGTGGATGGGCGTGCCCCTCAGCGGCGGCGACCACCCGCTGGGCCTGATGGCCGTATCGGATTTTCGGCCGGAAGTGACGTACACGCAGGAACAATTACAGATCTTTGCCGCCATCGCCGATCAGGCGGCCAGCGTGCTCTACAAGACGCGGCTGTACCGGCAGACCGAGGAACGCGCGCGCCAATTGGCCGTGCTCAACGAGGTGGGCAGCAGCATCACCTCCACGCTCGATCTGCGGACCGTGCTGGAGACGATCGTCGCCAAGGCCATCGAACTGCTGGAGGCCGAAGCCGGCTCGCTGCTGCTGGTGGACGATCAACACAACGAACTGGTCTTTGAAGTCACCTTTGGCCCGGCCGCCGAAGACTTGCGCGGCCAA
>JAUQXD010001346.1 GCA_030834835.1 Thermoflexales bacterium
CTGGAAACACTGTTGGAAACCGTTCCCGGCGTAGGTTACATCTTGCACTCGGCGGCCTGACCCTTCTTACCCCGATTGTATGATTTGGACACGCTACTCGCGTCACGATCAACGTGGCGCGAGTTTTAGATATTTTTGAGCCGAATTTGGGACTTTTTTAGCCCCGGCGTGCTATCGTAGGGGTCGGTCTATGGCGCAGGCCGTGGGCGACAGATAATGGTAAAAGGAGACTTACAATGAACGAGGATATTCTAAAGGGCCAATGGAAGCAGATTCGCGGACAGGTCAGGCAGTGGTGGGGCATGCTCACCGACGATGATCTGGACAAGATCAACGGCAAGCGCGAGCAGCTGATTGGCAAGCTCCAGGAGAAGTATGGCTACACCAAAGAGCAGGCCAGCCGGCAGATTGATGAGCGCCTGACGGAGTTCCAGCAGCGCGTTACGCCCATGGGCCGCTAGCACCACCAGGCAACATTTGCCCAGGTTTTAACTGACAGCGCGCGGGGATCGTCCTGATCCCCGCGCGCTGTGGGTGTGTCTATGGCCACCGGCGATACGCGGCCATGGTATGCAGACCTCTGCCTTAGGCCCTGAGTCACCCTGGCTCAGGGCCTTTTGTTCCGAGTTGGGGCTAATCGTTAGGATCGACACCGGTGCGACGGAGGTGCTTTATTTGGCTTTGCCGACGCTTATTGTCCAACCGCCGTGCCTGGGAAGCCGCGGTCGGTTTGGTCGGTCGCCGTGTCCTGGGGGCGATTGCTGCTTTTTGAATCAGGGCCACTAAGCGTTGCCGCGCGTCTTGACGATTCTCTTCTTGCGTCCGAAACCGATGCGCTTCGATTATCAGAATCCCCTCGGTCGTAATGCGTTTGGCTGCCAGGCGCAACAAGCGCGCTCGAACCGTCTCCGGCAAGGAGGGCGAATGCTGCACATCAAACCGCAGTTGGACCGCCGTAGCGACCTTATTGACATTTTGCCCGCCCGGGCCAGTGGAGCGAATGAATTTTTCTTCGATTTCGCTCTCGGCGATAGCGAGATCGGGTGTAATAGTCAACATGCTTTCAACCTGTTCATATTCTAATTCACGGCCGCAGCCGGTGGCGGCACTGCCGCCCGTGCAAGGGTCGATAACCTGTGTTACACTGCTGAGGAAACCGGTTCAGGATAAACCGTTTTTACCACGAAAACTGCCAAAAGTTTAGCCTGATCAGAACCGCTTGTGATCGTGGAGCGATAGTATACCACTTGCATCGGGCCGAAACTTTGTCGAATTGACCTTCGGTGCGGCTTCGCAAGAGCGGCGCATCGAAGGCAAGAAGCAACGCGGACAGATTAAGAAGCTACGCAAATCGCTGCCTGACGAGTAATGAGTGACGAGTAATGAGTCGATTCACTCGTTACTCGTCACTCGTCACTCAGTACCCATCACTCATCATGTTTGACCGCATCGACCTTCTCACCCGCTACGCCTGGCTCAAGCCGATCAACCAGCCGATGATCATCGGCAACGATCTGGATGCGCTGCTGTCCGCGCAGTTCTTGCACGACTACCTCGGCTGGACGGTGGCGGGGTTCTACAACTACACCACGGTGTATCATGATCCCGGCATCAACCCGCTCGACTGCACCTGGGTCGATCTGGATATTCACCATCCCCTTATCGGCTCGATCGGTCATCACATCTTGCGGCCCACCCCAACCGATCGAATTCCCGGCCACCAGTTGACGGTCAATCCCAATCTGCTGCGCGGCATCGATCAGGTCGATTTTACGCGCAAGTATCCGCTGGGAACGATCCACTTCCTGTTGTGGCTGCACGATCAGCGCATCCCGCGTAAGCGCGCGGCGACGCTGCTGCTGTGGTTGGCCGACTCCGCGTGGATCAATACGCAGCACTATCGGCCCAACGTGCGGACGTGGCTGGCGGACTGGCTGCCCGTGCCGGAGTTGATCGCCACCTTCGACGAGACGAACACCGGCGACTTCGAAGAGGACATGCGCGATCAGGTGCTGACCACGCTTGATATTGCGGAGTTAGCCGACGCCGATAATATCCAGCGTCGATCGAAGTTCCTCAACCTTGGTGGGCATCAGTGCGTGTGGAACAAGCCCGATGAATTGATCAAGGTGCGGCGCGTCACGGATTTGATCGAGCGCAAATTGGGCTGGAAAAGGCCGAAGTTCCCCAATCACTGGGCGGCCGTCGAGGGCCGGCGCCGATCGGGCGCGTTGCCAGACCTCATATCGCGGCATGGCTCATTTGATGCGTTCTTAGCCAACGAGCGCGTTTTCTCCTACGTCATCCCCAATCGCAATCGCATCAACTTCACCACGGGGCTTGTGCTCGATAACAAATAACAATGTTCTGGATCGTCCACTCCTCCCCCTGTCCAAGACGGGGGAGACCGGGAGGGGGTTCCCACGTTTGATCCCCACCCTCACCCGCCGCGCTGCGCCGCGTCTCCCTCTCCCTAAATAGGGAGAGGGCCGGGGTGAGGGTCGATTGGAAACCTACCCTATGCCCACCCTCAATTGGCTCAACGACAATGTAGCCCGTCACATCTCCTCTCAAGTCTCCTACCACTCCGCTGCGCTTCGGGTACTTCGTCTCCTGACGACCGACGTGATGCTAGTAATTCTAAGATACCGAACGGCCGTCAGAAGAGGGGCACACGCAGCCCATCGATTATAGATCGCGGCGGGGGTCGAAGATGCCGCATGCCTTTGGCGGCGTGAGGCCGGCTTTGACGCCGCGCCGAAATGATTCTATACTGACGGCATTGATGCGAACGAAGCGCTGGTGAAAATAGCGCAGGAATGTTGCACACCACTGCGTGTGCCTTAAAATGTGAGGGCGACAATTTTGTCGTGTATTCAGAGTTGGGCCGCTTTGCTGTCAGTTCATCCGATGTGGTCAAATTCTGACATGAGATTACTATACAATGGAAGACCTAACAGACAGACTGCATAGAACATGGGTACAACTTCTAATCGATCACGATTATCGTGAGATCGCTGCAATAGCCGTAGAGACTGAAGTAAATGTCTTCTATGATGGCTACGAGCCTGAGGCTATTGTGTTTGGGTTGCCAACCTCGGTGTATAGCTACGTCAAAAACAACGAACGTGTTAGAACGATCATGGAGCGCGCAATGACAACTGTTAGTCACGGGCATATCTATGGCAATAACAACACCGTTGTAAATGATCTGCCCTACGAATACCGCATCCAATTACTCGAAATAGAAACGGGTTGGCAGAACATCATTAGAAATCTTATAGCCAATGCCCAAGACCCGAATCAAGCGCTTATTACAGAGAAAGCGTTTGCCAAGAGCAACAAGCAACCTTACATCTATAACGAAATGAAATTTGCTTCACAGTCAGAGATAAGAATTGCTCAGGAATTTGAGTCGCATAAGGTCTTATTCTTCCCGTTACCACTGGCTGTGCGCGCTGAGACAGGAAACTTCTACGAGGACCACAGGGAAGTCGATTTCTTGGTTTGCCAAGATGGAGCATGGGGTATTCTCGAAGTGTCATTTCATCCTGACAGGTATGAAAAGGATTCAGAAAAGGACTCATGGTTTAAGAAATCCGGTATCCTTTGCATTCAGCATTACTCTGCTGAGAAATGCTATAACACTGCGTCGGAAGTAGTTGGAGAATTCTTGGCCATCCTGGCGAAGTACAAGAGATAAATGCAAAGTGCGCCAGCCCAACCTAGCGTCCAACCGCCCAGACCTCAAAGGCTTTGAGGGACCATCGCGCACCACCCGACAGTCACTCTATCCGGCCAGCATGCAAGGATAGACAATCCGTAAAACCTTTGAGGTCTACATCAGTGGCATGCGGCTGACGGTAGGCGCGTTGTGTGCCTTCATATCATAATACGGAGCATAAAGCATGGTACGCCAACCACTATCAGTTGATCTTCAGGTCCGCATCTTCTTTCGCGATCAATGGCTCTGCCACTGGTGTCGAAGACCAACGATTTTTGCACCTGCGATGAAATATTTAGATAGATATGTTCGAGACAACGGATATGCTCGTCCCATTTCATATTTCGATTCGCAGTGGAGACGCGATGCTGCACCTTTGCTTGATGAACTTGCCGCAGTAATAGATCATCGTATTGCGCACGTGCGAGGGGGAACCTCTGTTGAAGACAATCTTGTGACTGCCTGCAATAAATGTAATTTGCGCAAGACCGACAAATTGGCAGAAAATTTTGAGGCTAAAGAATCATTTCAACATACGAGAGGTCGTTACGGCGAACCTGAAAATTGGGATGGATTTGTGTCTTTGTTTATCATCTACTCTGAAACGTATGCAAGTCAACTTACAGTAAATGAAAAGAAGTGGCTTAATGCAATACGAAATTTCTTGTCTGTCGGCAGTGCAGGCAGTTGAAAAATCGGGGTCCCGCCCAACCTCAATGTCTAGCCAGTATGTCTATTTGCGTCAGATAAACCTCTATCGCAATCATTAGCATTCGGCAGGCGTTGCCCATCTTGACTTTTACGCGAATCAATAATATCCTACCGCCATCATCTGCATCACTGGCGAAGACCTGGTTTGACACTCCTCACTCATTGTCCGCCATCGCCAATACTTTGCCCACCTCCATCAATACAACCTTTACCGCCGCAATTACATAGATCGCCGTCGCTGAAACATCGCTTACCGTCGCGGAGATATGGCCCACCACCGCTGCGATTTGGCTTGCCACCACCGCCGGATAGCTCCCCACCACTGAAATTTGGCCGACCACCGCCGCCAGATAACCTGCCACCGCAATAAGATAAATTACCACCGTCGAAATACCGTTGACCACTACGCCATAATCCTGACACTCACCTACAAGGAAATCAATCATGTCATCTGACACGCCGACCCCGACGCCCGTCGATCAGGAACCGCCTCGCAAACAGTCGCCGCAGGACAAGAAAATGCTGGAGAAACTGGGCCAGAGCGCCATCACGGTCCGCAACTCGATGGCCGATGCCGAAGCCGCCCCGCTGCTGACCGACATCGGCTACGGCCCGGAGGCCCTGAAAAACCTGCTCGATCTGCATGATGCGGCTGTCGCAGCCGTCACGGCTCGCCAGTTAGCCGATGGTGCGCAGTCGTCTGCAACCAAAGCCTTCAAATTGGCCGATAAAGCCGGGCGCAAACTCTTTACGCGCGTCCGCGCCGCCGCGCGTGCCCCTTTCCTGCGTGACTCCGCCGCCCTTACGGCCTTGGGCTTATCGGGTCGCGAGCCGGACGCGTTGGGCGATCTGTTCACCGCCACCGACAAACTGCTGTTGGCCGCGCAAAACCCGGCCTATGCTCCTAAACTGGCGACGCGCGGCGTTACCCCGAAGAAATTAGCCGAACTCAAAACCGCTATCGACGCGCTCAGAGAAGCCGATCGCCTGCAAAACAGCGCCATCGCCGCCGCGCCCAAAGCCACCACCGCGCGCGATCAGGCCGCCGATGCCTTCTTTGCCGCCGTCAATGAATTCAAAGCCGCCGCCAATGTCCAACTGGCCGACTACCCCGAGATTCGTCAACGGCTCGGCCTGAAATAACTCGTCTCACGTCATGCCCGCATGCTGTAGGCGGGCATCCAGTCATGCCCAATCAGCGACTTGCCAATGATCAGCATGGATGCCCGACAACAGCGTTCGGGCACGACTGATGACCAGTGACAAAAAAACAGGGATCGGCCTTCAACCCGATCCCTGTTTCCATTAGCGCCTCCAACTTCCAACTTCCAACCTCCAACTTCACTCGTACCTCAACGCCTCAATCGGATTCAGCCTGGCCGCCCGCAGCGCCGGATACAACCCCGCGACCAATCCCACAAACGCCGAGACACCCGTTGCCAGCAAAACAGTTACGAGCGAAATGCTGGCCTGAAACTGATTGGACATGCTGGAGATCGCAATCGCGCCGCCCGCGCCAAACGCAATCCCGATCGCGCCGCCGAACAAACTCAGCGCCATCGCTTCGATCAGGAACTGTGTCAGGATGTCACGCCGCTTTGCGCCGACGGCTTTGCGTAGACCGATCTCGCGTGTGCGCTCGGTGACGGTGACCAACATGATGTTCATCACGCCGATGCCGCCTACCAGCAACGAAATGCCCGCGATGGCTGATAGAAACACCGTGATCGCCGTGCTGATCGACGCGAACGTTTGCAGCAAATCGGCCTGACTGAAGACCTGAAAATCATCCTCGTCCCGATAGGAAATGTTGTGCCGATCGCGCAGCACCCCGGTCGCGTCGGACTTGAGCGTTTCGCTCGACGCGCCTTCGACCGCCTGCATCAAAATCGCGCCCACGCCGGCCAGCCCGTTGCGCGCGCGGATGTCGCGCAGATACTGGCGGGCCGCCGACAGCGGCACCAGCACTTGATTGTCGTCGTTGGAAAACTGATTGCCGCCGCGCTCGGCTAACACCCCGATCACTTTGAAAGGAATGTCGTTGACTTTGATGTAGCGATCGAGCGGATCGGTATCAGCGGGAAACAACTCGGTCTGCACCGTCTGCCCGATCACGGCCACGCGCGCCGTCGCCTGCACATCTTCATCGGTGAGCAGCCGGCCGTTGACGACTTCCAGATTGCGGAACTCGGCAAAACTGGGCGTCACACCGCGCACGCTCGTGATCAGATTCGCGCCGCCATAGCGCGCCAGCCCGTCCACGCGGATTTGCGGCGCGGCGCCGGCCGTGTCCGGCACCACCAGCGGATCAGCTAACACGCGCGCATCGGCGGCCGTCAACGTGGTTTGATTGCCCATTTGCGCCACCATCTGCGCGCTTTGCGAGCCGCTCAATTTGGGCAGCACAAACAAAATGTTTGTGCCCAGCGCATTGAACTGATCGTTGATGAACTTCTCCACGCCCTGGCCGATCGACAGCAGCGAGATCACCGCCGACACGCCGATGATGATGCCCAGCATCGTCAGGACCGATCGCAATTTATTGGAAGCCAGCGCCCGAAACGCGCCGCGGAAATTATCGAATAGAACCATAGTTGCCCAGTCAATCAGTTACCTGGTAGATTAGTACATTGGTAGATTAGTACATGGGTAGATTAGTAGATTGGCGTACTGCGCTCCCTAATTTACTACCTTACCAACTTACTACTTTACCAATTTACCAATCTACTAACTTACCAATCTACTAACTTACCAATTTACTAATCTACTACTCATACCTCAACGCATCAATCGGATTCAACCGCGAGGCCCGCAACGCCGGATACAGCCCGAAGAACAAGCCCACTGCCAGCGAGAAGCCGGTCGCCAGCAACACCGAGCCTAACTGCACCGTCGGCGTGAAATTTTCGACCAGCTCGCCGATCGCCAGCGCGCCGCCCGTGCCGATCGCGATGCCGATCACGCCGCCCAGCAGCGACAGCGTCATCGCTTCGATCAAGAACTGGAACAGAATATCGCGCCGCTTGGCCCCGATCGCTTTTCTCAGCCCGATCTCGTGCGTGCGCTCCGTCACTGTGACCAGCATGATGTTCATGATGCCGATGCCGCCTACCACCAGCGAGATGCCCGCAATCGCCGACAGGAACACTGTCACCGCGCCGATGATGGCGCCGAAGGCCGCCAGAAAATCGGCCTGGCTGTAGACCGAAAAATCATCCTCATCGCGGAATGAGATGTTGTGCTGCTCGCGCACCACCGTCGTGATTTGATCGGTCAAATCGGCCTGTACGTAACCTTCCACCGGCAGCACATACATGTATGACACCACCAGATCGCCCGCGCGATTGCGGATGGGAAAGAAATCGTTGTGGGCCGTCGTCAACGGCACAAACACCTGATTGTCCACGTCGCCAAACAGCGAGCCGCCCTTACCCTCCATGACGCCGACGACGCGATAGGGCAGGCGATTGATGCGGACCGTTTCATCGAGCGGCGAGCGGCCGTCGGCAAATAGTTCCTTCACCACCGATTGACCGATCACGGCGACCCGGGCGCGTGTGGCCAGATCGCTATCGATGATGAAGCGGCCCTCGACCACATTCCAACTGCGCGCCAGTGCATAGTCTGACTCCACACCGCTGACAAACGGCTGCACCACATCCGCGCTCAACGCTACCGATGCCACCGTGCGTACTTCCGGCGCGATAACGGCCGCATCCGGCACGCGCAGCGGATCCTTTAGCGCGGCCACATCCTTCATCGTCAACGCGGGACCGATCGCCACGTTGCCTTGCAGCACCTGCGTCGGTGGCCCGGACGAAGTTTCTTCCGGCCCGCCGGGCAGCACAAACAACAGGTCGGTGCCCAGCGTGCCAAACGCATCGCCGATGAAGCGCTCCACGCCGCGCCCCACGGACAGCAGCGTAATCACGGCTGCCACGCCGATGATGATCCCCAGCATGGTCAACGTTGCGCGCAACTTATTGGCCGTCAGCGCCCGCAAAGCCATGCGGATGTTTTCGAGAACGGATGATAAATTCAGCATGAAGTTAAGTCGTCAATCGGTAATCAGTCAATCGGTTGATCAGTCAACCAGTTACCAGTTACCGATCACCAATCACTAACCGCTAACCACTTCAGGATGATACTCAACGATCTGATCAGTCACCGCTTCATCGCCGACGATCTGCCCGTCGTGAATGCGGATGATGCGGCGGGTGTGCCGCGCGATCATCGGATCGTGCGTGACGAACACGACGGTGATACCCTGCACCTGATTCAACCGCTGAAAGATCGCCATGATCTCCGCGCCCGATTTGGAGTCGAGATTGCCCGTCGGCTCGTCGGCCAGGATGATCGCCGGATCGTTGACCAGCGCCCGTGCAATCGCCACGCGCTGTTGCTGCCCGCCGGAGAGCTCACTGGGACGGTGTGTCAATCGATCGCCCAGGCCCACGGCTTGCAGTGCGGCCTTCGCGCGTTCGCGCCGTTTGCCGCCTCCGCCGCTGTAGATCATCGGCAGTTCCACGTTTTGCAGGGCCGTCGTGCGCGGCAGCAGATTAAACTGCTGAAAGACAAAACCGATCTTGCGATTGCGAATCTCGGCCAGTTGATTGTCGTTCAACGTATGTACGTCGATCCCGTCGAGTTTGTACGTGCCGCTCGTCGGTTGATCGAGGCAGCCGATAATGTTCATCAGCGTTGATTTGCCGGAGCCGCTCGGCCCCATGATCGACACCAGCTCTCCGGCGTGAATCGTCAGCGTCGCGCCCTGCAACGCGTGCACATCCGTCTCACCCATGCGATAGGTCTTGGTCAGATCGGTAATTTCGATGACGGGCTGATCAGACATGCGGGCCTCGCCTTATACTTGTGTTGCGTGGTGCGTGTTTGAGCCGAGCGCGCAACAGATCATCACGCACTACGCAACACGCACTACGTTCAATTCCCAAACGACAGCCCGCTTTTCTGGACCACCACCAACTCGTCGCCTTCGTTGACGCCGGACACGACTTCGCTTTCGTTGGTATTGCGCAGGCCGGTGACGATCTCCACCTCAGTGATCGTCTCGCCCTGTCGCAGATTGACGTACGCCTTGCCCGTGCCGCGATCGATGCGGATGGTCCAGTTGGGGATTACCAGCACGCTTTCGCGCACTTCGGTGATGATGTCCACATTGGCGCTCATGCCGCCGCGCACGGCCGCCTCGCTCTTATCCAACCCGATGACAACCTTGTAATTGACGATGCCGCCTTGCTCGGTGGCGACCGGCGCGATACGATTCACGCGGCCCGTCAACTGTTGATCGGGCAGGGCGTCCACTGTGATCAACACCGGCTGCTCATCGGCCAGCGCGCCCACGCTGCTCTCGTCCACACCCACGTCGATGTGGAACGAGGAGAGATCAGCCAGCACGATCGCCGATCGCAGCCCGCCGGCTCCGACTTGTTGCCCCACCGAAATATTGAGTTCGGAAATGGTGCCGCTAAAGGGCGCGACCAGCTGCGCGTTCTTCAAGCGCAACCTGGCCTGCTCCAATGCGATCTCGGCATTGCGCAGCTGCGCGGCCGCCAGCGCGCGAGTGCGCTCGTCGCCCTGCAACTTCGTGAGTTGAGCCTGCGTTTGCGCCAGCTGCGCGCGCGCCGCCGCGATCTGCGCGTCGTTGCCGCCGCGTTTGGTCAGCTGCACTTGCAGTTCCGCGATCTGCGCCTGCATCACCGTCTGTGCATACTGCGACTTTAACGTATCGACTTGCAGGCCGCCGAACGGTTTATCGCTCACCTGATCGTAGCGCAGCTGCGCCTGATAACGCGCTTCGTTGGCGACATCCGCTTGCAGCTGCGCGATCTGTACTTGCAGCGGATCGGGATTGCCCGCCAGTTGGCGCAGATTGGACGACGCACTGCTGACCGCCGCCTTAGCCGCCGCGATGTCTTCCAGCGTCGGCGAGATCGCCTGGGTGTACACAATCCTCTGAGTCGCCACGGCGTTCTCGGCCTGTTTGACGGCCAATTGCAATTCGTCGGTGTCGAGCCTGGCCAGCACGTCGCCCGCTTTGACGGCCTGCCCTTCGCTCACGCCGATCTCCGCCACCGTGCCGGGCACGCTGAAATTCAAGTCCACTTTTTCGGCCGGTGCGATGCTGCCGCTGGCGCTGACCGACGCGCGAATGGTGCCGCGCGCCACTTTCGCCGCACGTTCGGTACCGGTCGTCGCGGCATCCGGCGTCGCCGATTGGCAACCCGCCAGAGCAACCGCGAGAATGACGAACCATAATCCCCATCGTTTAAGCATAGGCGTAAACATAGACAACCTCATCGTGTGAATCTGATTACAAACGAGCAGATTATACCCGCTTTAGATCGATTCCGCATGGGATCGGTCTCGGTTGTTGTGCCTCATGAGCCTGTTATTTGCCTGTCACTTTGTTTGGTGGTAACATTGCGCTATCCTTTCACAAGCTTGTGTCAAACTTCATCAAGGGGGGAGTGACATGGCTTTTTCGGACATTCCAGACATCGTAATTGGCCGTTTACCCGTTTACCTGCGCGCGCTCGCCGTCATGGCTGCCGCCGGGCAAGAGATCACCTCGTCGCACGAACTGGGCGAAAAACTGGGCATCAGTTCGGCCCAGATCCGCAAGGACTTATCGCACTTTGGTGAGTTCGGCAAGCAGGGCACCGGCTATCGCATCAGCCACCTGCAAGATCAACTGCGCCGCATCCTCAAAGTCGATCGCGAATGGCCGGTCGCGCTCATCGGCCTGGGCGACATCGGTCACGCTATTGCGCGCTACGGCGGCTTCAAAGATCGCGGCTTTGTGATCAGGCTGGCGTTCGATAGCGATCCAACGAAGATCGGCCAACCGATCGGCGATCTCGTCGTTCAAGACGTGGCGACTTTACCGGATGTCGTGCGCGAGCAGGGCGTGCAGGTCGCGATGTTGGCCGTTACGGCGAAGGCCGCGCAGGACGTAGCCGATTTGTGCGTGAAAGGCGGTATCCGGGCGATTCTGAATTACGCGCCGATCCACCTGACAGTACCCGCTACGGTGCGCGTGCAATATCTCGATCCGGTCACGCACTTGCAGCGGATGACGTATTATCTGGAATAACCCGATCGATCTTCGCAACAAAAAGAGCGCCCTCACCGAGGACGCTCTTTGTTTTAGGAGATAGATCACAACCCGCTGATGCTTCGCCGCAACGTCGGATAACTCTCCAGCGCGCGCCCCGCGCCCAGCGCCACACACGCCATCGGCGCTTCGGCCACGTAGGCGGCCACGCCCGTCTCTTTGGTCAGCAGCTGATCCAATCGGCGCAGTTGCGCTCCGCCGCCCACCAGCGCCATCCCGCGATCGATAATATCCGATGCCAGTTCGGGCGGAGTCTTCTCCAGCACGCTTCTCGCTACACCTACAATCGCGGCCAGCGGCTCTTGCAGCGCCTCGGTGATCTCGCTTGAGCGGATGATGATCGTGCGCGGCAAACCCGCCACCTGATCGCGGCCCTGAATTTCCATCTCTAATTCTTCTTCCAGCGGCAGGGCTGCGCCCAACCGGAACTTGATCTCTTCGGCGGTTGGTTCGCCAATCGCCAGGTTGTACTTTTTGCGGATGTAGGCCACGATCGTTTCGTCCATGCGGACGCCGCCCGTGCGGATGGAGTTGGCGACGACGATGCCGTTCATCGACACGACGGCGGCTTCGGTCGTGCCGCCCCCCAGGTCGAGCACCATATTGCCCGTCGGCGTGTTGACGGGCATCCCGGCCCCGATCGCCGCGGCGACCGGTTCCGGGATCAGGTGCACATCGCGCGTCGCGCCGCCGGCCGCAACCGCTGCCTCGTGAACGGCGCGGCTTTCCACGCTGGTCACGCCAAACGGCACGCTGATCATGATCTTGGGCTTGAAGAAGCGCACCTTGCCCACAACCTTGCCGATGAAATACTTCAGCATCTCTTCGGTGATTTGATAGTCGGCGATAACGCCGTCGCGCATGGGGCGCACCACTTCGATGGCGTCGGGCGTGCGGCCCAGCATGGCTTTGGCTTCCTCGCCGACGGCGACGATTTTGTTTTCATCGACCGAGAGCGCCACGACCGACGGCTCTTGCAGCACGATGCCCTGGCCTCGCACGTAGACGAGGACATTGACCGTGCCCAGATCGATGCCGATTTCTTTGCGACTAAAGAACATTAAAGAATCCTTGAGAGATTAACTGGCCCGACCGCATATAAAACCGGAGTCGAGCTTCAAGTGGCTATTATACAATAAACCACCTAAAAGCCAGACTCCGGCTTAGGGTACGATAGTTGATGCCGATTATTCGTCGCGGCCCGCGATCAGTCCTCGCGGCCCGATCGAATCTCCGGGCGTTGGCGGGTGCCGCGCTTTTGCGCCACCGTCACACGAATCTGTGCCCGGCGCAATGCCGCAATCGCCTGCTGGATGTCCGTCCCGGCGGGCCGGTCCTTCAACATCTGCTCGGCGCGGCGGCGCGCTTCTTCCGCGCGGGCCATGTCGATCTCGTTGGCCTGCTCGGCCACGTCAGCCAACACAATCACGTGATCGGGCTGCACTTCCATGAAGCCGCCACCGATAGTGAAGTACTCCTCATTGCCGCCCTTCTTGACGCGCAGTTCGCCTTCCTTCAACGTGGTCAGCAGCGGCGCGTGATGCGGCAGGATGCCCAATTCGCCTTCGCTGCCGGGCGCGACGACCATATCCACATCGTCGGAGAACAGGCGCCGTTCCTGAGTCACAATCTCAAGGTGCAAGGTTGCCATTTAGCCCTCGCGTTTCATCTTCTCGCCGATTTCAACCACTTCGTCGATCGAGCCGACCATGTAGAAGGCTTGCTCGGGCAGATCGTCGTGCTTCCCGTCAAGGATTTCGCGGAAGCCGCGCACGGTCTCGCGCAGCGGCACGTAGCGCCCTTCGCGACCCGTGAACTGCGCCGCCGTGAAGAACGGCTGCGACAGGAAGCGCTCGATCTTGCGGGCGCGGCCCACCAGCAGCTTGTCGTCTTCCGATAGTTCTTCCACGCCCAGGATGGCGATGATGTCTTGCAGGTCCTTGTAGCGCTGCAAGACGCGCTGCACTTCACGCGCCACGTTGTAGTGCTCCTCGCCGACGATATTCGGGTCGAGGAT